>JBJTOW010000431.1:0-2583 GCA_046074805.1 Planctomycetota bacterium
TTTTTCCGGCGCGAAGAGGCATGGCCAAGCCGAGTCGAGCGACGAGCGTTTGCCGCCGGCGAACGCCGCGCCACCCATGGTCGTGCGAGCATTCCTAGAAGCCAGCCGCGCAGGCCAGGACGACCTCGCCACGGCGCTGCTGTCGACCAAGGCGCGGGAGGCGACCGGCCGTGAAGGGTTGGCGCTCGACCGCACCGGCACGGCGTCGATGGTTTTTGAGGTTGGAGCGGCCGAGTTTCCGGCGGAGAACAAACAGGCGGCGTACGTGCCGAGTGTCTGGCGGGAGCCCAGTTCGGTGGAGCCGACCTCAACCGAGCCAACCTCAACCGAGCCGGCCTCAACCGAGCCAACATCCGAGCCGCCGGTGCGGGTGACTTGGATTTTGCGTCGCCAAGCGGACGGGTGGAGAATCGCCGGAATGGCAACGGCGACGGTGGCGGGCGAAGAGCCGATGTTGATTAACTTTGAGGACGCGAACGACCTGCGGCGGATCAAGGGGGATGTGGCGGGCGAACCATAGTTCGACTGGCGGGTCGGATGGCTCGCGAAAAAGTAGCTGTGACGATTGTGCAGGGCTCGCCGGGACGGCGGGCCCTCTTTTTTTGGCGAAAACAGGCCAGCGTTTTTTAGAGCTGACCTAAGCTTGGGTCATTGGGTGAAAAAGTTTCGGTGTTTCAGCGAGTCATCTCAAATACCCCAATTTGCCATTTGACTCTTGACACTGCATTTTTCGCTACCTAATCTAGGCACCCAAGCCACGCATAGTCCGCAATTTGCCTAGGCGTCAAAGATAAGCAGACAGGGTGCTTGTCGGTGACGGATAGGCGGGTGGGATGAGCGACATGGGTTGACTCCGGCGGTTTGCCGTCCCGGTTGGAGTCAGGGCAGATTAGGGAACGGACGGTCAAACTGTGGATTTTGGTCTCGCTTTCGCTACCTGTTGGTCATTGGAGGTTTTCGCATGAATCGTTTTGTTGCGTTCGGTATCGCTATCTTCTTCGCCATCGTCGGCATCGCTTTGATCGGCGGTGCGGAACGGCAAGCGGTTGCGGGTCTCCGCAAGTGCCATGGCTGCAGCTGCCACTGCGGCGGCAAGGTTGTTTGCCACACCGCCTGCCATTGCCACGGCCGCTGCCATGGCCGTTGCCACGGCAAGTGCGATTGCTCGTGCAAGTGCGACTGCAGCTGCAAGTGCCACGGCAAGTTGTTCAGCCGTTGCCACGGCCGCTGCCACGGCTGCCATTGCCACTGCGGTGGTGAGAAGGTTGCCCCGGAAGCCGCTCCGGCTCCTGAAGCCGCTCCGGCCCCGGCTGCTCCTGCCGCCCCGAAGGCCTAGTTGGCTGACCGATGCATTCGCGGGCTGGGCTCCCTGTAGCCCCCCGCGACTGTAGGTCTTGAATCGAGGGCCTTCCGTTTGCGAAAACGGAGGCCTTTTTTTATGCGCGGGCCGCACCCGATTGAATCGTCATCCACGGCCCTGCCCCACCACTCGCAGGCGCTAACTCTAGCCGTTACCATGCGACGTCATGCCGGCATCGGACATCATTATCAAGGGCGCTCGCGAGCATAATCTGCGAGACGTCGAACTGGTCATCCCCCGTAATCAACTCGTCTGCTTGACGGGCGTGAGTGGTTCGGGGAAGAGTTCGTTGGCGTTCGACACCTTGTTCGCGGAGGGTCAGCGTCGTTACATCGAGAGTCTTTCGACCTTTGCCCGTCAGTTCTTGGGGCAGATGCCGAAACCGGATGTCGACTATATCGCGGGCCTTAGTCCCTCGATTTCGATCTCCCAGAAATCCGCTGGTAACAATCCGCGGTCCACGGTTGGGACGATTACCGAGATTCACGACTACTTACGCGTGCTTTACGCGCGTGTCGGCCATGGCTTTTGTCCGAATTGTGGTCGGCCGATCACCGCTCAGACCCGCGAACAGATCCTTGAAGGCCTTCTGCTGTTGCCGGAAGGAACGCGGTTTTCACTCCTCGCGCCGCTGATTCGAGGGCAGAAGGGCGAACATCGCGATCTGTTCGCCGACCTGTTGAAGCAAGGGTTTATCCGTGCCCGGGTCGATGGCCGCGTGGTCTCGCTGACCGACGACCTGAAACTCGACCGCCAAATGCGGCACAACATCGAGGTTGTGGTCGATCGGTTGGCGGTGAAGGGCGATATGCGGCCGCGTCTGGCGGAGGCGGTGGAATCCGCGCTCAAGGTTGGCCAAGGAGTGTTAATCGCGTCCATTGACGAAGAAGGTGATCGCCCGACTCGACCTAGCGATACCGACACGGCGGACGGCGTGGACGGTTCCGACGCGATCGAACGGCTGGCCCGGCCGGAACGTCGTGCCCGACAGGACAGACGTGAGAGGCAGGAAGAACGGGGCGGACCGGACGATCGGAGCGGGGCGTCGGCTGCGGTCCGGGACATTGTCTTTTCCAGTTCTTACGCCTGCACACCGTGCGGTTTGAGCTTCGAAGCGCCGACGCCGCAGCTCTTCAGCTTCAACAGTCCCCAATGGATGTGCCGCACGTGCGATGGACTGGGCACGATGTATTCGTTCAGTCCCGAGTTACTGGTGCCCAATC
>JBJTOW010000432.1:0-4145 GCA_046074805.1 Planctomycetota bacterium
GTTCAAGGAGGCCAAATGGTTCATTGTTATCGCCCAGATTGCGCATGTAATATTATAGGGTTGTTGCAGACGACGTCTACACCATCTACCAGTGGAACGGAACATTTTGAGACTTAAGTAAGCTTGTGGGTTTCCCAGCCCACGTTCCATTGTTCTCTGCCAAGTGGTTAATATTGACCTATAGGGCCTTACTATTGCGTTGAGCTTGGGTGGTCATGGCGGCCAAGCATGGTCGCCAAACCCGCTCGCCGCTTTCGATCTTCCCTTCGAACCGCTCGACTGGAACGCTTTGGACAGCGAACGAGGCCAAGTAAATCGCGATCTCGCAGACCGGCGATTAGCCGAGTTGATTGGCGAGTGTGACATCGATCACACGATTGGGCCTATCGCCGATTCGCCGGGCGGGTCAAGGGCTGGATACGATCGCTGGAACGCTTTCCGTCAATCGGGGCTCGCACGATACGCCTACGACCGCAACGATCCGCTCCGGCAGGGAACGAGCCGTCTCTCGCCCTATCTGCGGTATGGAATGGTGTCGCCGTTTCGAATCGCGCGGGAAGCGGCGGCGGTCATGTCCGCTGGCGGAAGTGGTCGGGCCGGTGCGGAAAAGTTTCTCGACGAATTGCTCGTCTGGCGGGAGCTGGCCTACACGTTTTGCCACTACCGTCCGGACCACGGGACTGTCGACGCCATCCCCGGATGGGCCCGACGAACGCTGGCTGAGCATGAAGGCGACCGGCGACTTGCGTTTTTCGACTCGGAGACGCTGGCTCGCGGCCGTACCGGCGAACCGCTCTGGGACGCTGCCCAGCGGTCGTTGCGGGTGCGGGGCGAATTGCACAACAACGTTCGCATGACCTGGGGCAAGGCGCTTGTCGGTTGGACACCTAACCTCGACACAGGGTGGCGACACCTTGTGGACCTGAACCATCAATTCGCGCTCGATGGCCGCGATCCCTCATCGTACGGCGGTTTGCTATGGTGTGTGGGACAGTTTGACCGTCCATTCACTCCTCCTCAGCCGATTTTCGGGACCGTGCGAACCCGGCCACTCAAGGATCATGCGATGCGACTTGACCCTGACCAGTACCGCGAACAAGTTGACCGGCCAGCCGGTGGTCCGGCACCGAAAGTAGCGGTGATTGGGGCCGGCGTTGCGGGCTTGATCGCCGCCCGCACACTGTTGGATAGCGGCTTGGAAGTGTCGGTGTTCGAGAAGAGCCGAGGAACGGGCGGCCGCGCGGCGACACGGCGGGCTGAGCCCAAGCTGGCATTCGACCACGGCGCTCAGTATTTCACAGCGTACGACCCGCGTTTCCGCCAAGTCGTCGAATCTTGGGCTGAGCAAGGCTTGGCCGCGTCCTGGCCGGCTCCTCTTGTACAGATCGGCCCAGCGGGCGTCGCGGCGAAAATCGACCAGCCCGAACGGTTTGTCTTCGTGCCTGGAATGTCGGCGATCGGCCGCCATTTGGCGAAGGATGTGCCGGTTCGTGGCGACTTGCGGATCGCGCGGCTCGAATCGCGGACCGCAGGCTGGGAATTGATCGACACGGCTGGCCAAACCCAGGGGCAATTCGACTTCGTCATCGTTGCCGTGCCTTCGCCACAGGCCGCAGACTTGCTCGGCGAGCACCCGTTCGCCGCCGAGGCTCGGGCCGTCCCGATGACGCCGTGCTGGGCAGCGCTCGCCGCCTTCGAACGGCGCGTCGAAACCCCTTGGGATGGCGCTTTTCTCCATGAGTCGCCGCTGGCCTGGGTCGCCCGCAACAGTTCGAAACCGGGTCGCGACCCGGCCTCCGATTGCTGGGTTTTACACGCCACCGCTGACTGGACGACGGCGCACCTCGACCTACCGAAGGACGATGCGGCTCGCAAGTTGCTTGAAGCGTTCCAGAACGCCGTTCAGCAGTCCGCCGCCTCGGGACATGGCGACCTGCCGAATGGGAAGCTCGAATCGTCTGTCCGACCACCACATCGCCTGCCCCCGACGATTCACTCGGACGCCCATCGCTGGATGTTCAGCGCCACTCCGCTCACGCTTGATCGCCAATGCCTGTGGGAGGCAGCAAGCCGTTTGGCGATGTGCGGCGATTGGCTGGCTGGTGGCCGAATCGAAGGGGCATATCGCTCGGGAACAGCCGCCGCTGGCTGCGTCCTACGCCACGTAGGACTCGCCGCGCGATGACCAAAACCGCCTTGATCTATCCGCACCAGCTGTTCGCCGAACATCCAGCGCTCGACGGCGTTGGCCACGCGGTCTTGGTCGAAGAACCGCTGTTCTTCAACCAGTACGCGTTCCACCGCCAAAAGCTCGCCTACCACCGCGCGACGATGAAGTTGTACGCCGAGCGTTTACAACGGCGCGGCGTAAACGTTCGGTATGTCGACGCGGCGGATTTGGAAGATACGGGCCAGCTAGTGGCACTGCTCGCTAAATGGAACATCCGGCACGTAACGTATGTCGATCCGTGCGACGATTGGTTGGAACAACGCTTGGACGCAGCGCTCGCGAAGCACAAGATCGAAGCCACGGTGCTGGAAGATCCCGCATTCCTCACGCCACGATCGGTGCTGGACGAATTCACCCGCGACAAACGCAAGCTGTTCTTCACCGAGTTTTACATCGCGCAGCGGAAGCGTTTAGGACTGCTGCTCGACGACGCCGGCAAGCCGCTCGGTGGCCAGTGGAGCTTTGACCCAGAAAACCGCAAAAAGCTGCCGAAGGGCGTCGTGGTTCCCCCGTCGTTGCTCGACACCCCAAGCACGGGCGCTTCGGGTACTGGCGCTTCGGGTACTAACGCTTCCTGCGAAGGCGCCGCGGGCAACAACGCCGCCCGCGAAGCGCTCGGCTACGTGCGACGCTCGTTTCCCAACGCGCTCGGCGACGGCCAGTCGCTGCCGTATCCTCTCGACCATGCGGCGGCGGAAAAGTGGCTCCGCGACTTTATCGCTGTTCGCCTGCCGGCCTTCGGCGACTACGAGGACGCGATCAGTCAGCGGCATACGCAACTTTTCCATTCGGTACTCACGCCGATGCTGAACATCGGGCTGTTGACACCCAGGCAGATTTACGAGGCGGCGTGCGATCGGGCAGCCGATTCGATGGCGGCCTATCAACGGGATATGGCGGACGCGGATGTGCCGCTCAATTCGCTGGAAGGCTTCGTGAGGCAGGTGATCGGCTGGCGAGAATTCGTGAGGCTCGTTTATCGTTGGCGCGGGCGTCGACAACGTACTCGCAATTTTTGGGGATTGAGCCGCTCGATGCCAGTCGCGTTCTACGATGGCACGACCGGCATCGAGCCTGTGGACCATGTGATTCGCCAAGTGCTCCGCACGGGTTACTGCCATCATATTGAACGGCTGATGATCCTCGGCAATTTCCTGCTTCTTTGCGACATCGCGCCCGACGCCGTCTATCAGTGGTTTATGGAACTGTTCATCGATGCCTACGATTGGGTCATGGTGCCCAATGTGTACGGTATGAGCCAGTTCGCCGACGGTGGGCTCATGACCACCAAGCCTTATATCAGCGGCTCGGCGTATGTGCTGAAAATGAGCGACTTCGCGAAGGGCCCGTGGTGTCCGGTATGGGACGCTTTATATTGGCGGTTTATCGACCGCCAGAGCGATTTCTTCCGTGCGAATCCGCGAATGGCCGTAATGGTCAAAATGAAGGAAAAATTGGGAGCGAAAATGGCCGCGCACCACGCGGTCGCGGACAGGTTCCTCGAGCGACTCAGCAGTTGACCTCCCGTTTCCTACGTCGCCTGTTTGTTTACCACGAATCACACGAATCGCACGAATCTTCCGTATGGAAGATTGCAATCAATCCAGTCAAGACGCTTGGTTTTGCGGAATCCACCAGTTGCAAGCTTGTACTACTGTCAACTGATCGTCTGTCTTCATTCGTGCAATTCGTGGTGCTTATCCTGTTGAATGCAATGCGTCGTACTTCTTCACCCGTTGAGTTCCTTGGCGGGCGGATTAGGTTCGGGGCGTCCCCAAAGCAGTATCAAGGCGAGGCTGCCGACGAGTGGCGCGAGTCCGATCCAAAAGACGCTTTCCGTGTATGAGCCGGTTTCATCGACCAGCTTGCCTACCCGGGCTTGCATTTCGCCGGAAACCACCCAGGTGATAAACGC
>JBJTOW010000433.1:0-3038 GCA_046074805.1 Planctomycetota bacterium
CGTGTACTTTCTCGCGACTACCGCGCAGACACGGGACTCGTCGTTGGCCGTCGATGGTATCGTGCTCTACGTGTTGACCCAGCGGGCCGTTTCCGCTGGAGCCGCCGTGCTGGGCGACACACGCGACGTGGCGGCCGGCGAATTGACCGGTGTTGGGCAAACCACGGAATGGACACGGGTTGCTGGCTCGACGGATGCCGTTTCCACCGATTATGGTTTCCAACGCGGAGTTTACTCGGCGGGGTCGCTGCTTTTCGCCGTGAATCGCCCAACGCGTGAAGACGATCCACGGATTGTCGCCAACGATAGTTTGCAGCAACTGTTCAAAGGCTTGGATTTTCGCCGAGTGGACGATCAGGCGAGTCGCTTTTCCTCATTGGTCCAGGAAATCTGGCGTTCGTTCTTGCTCGTCATGATGTTGGCTTTGTTGGGTGAAGCCGCTCTGTGTATTCCGAAGATGGCGGCCAAGCCAGCGGAGGCGTCCTCATGAACAACGCCATCCGCACGTTGACGTTTCTTTGGACCTCCAGTTCGCTCGTGTTGTCAGTGGCGATCGTCGTCGCGACCATGGCGGTGGCATGGTTCGCATGGCGGCGCAGCGGCTACCGAGCGAGTATCGGTTGGCTCGAACTGCTGCGTGTTGTGGCGGTTGTCTTCGTCGCCCTGCTTTTCAACCAGCCCGAGTGGATCGAGCAGGAGCGTCCGGAAAACCGTCCGACCATACAGGTGCTCTGGGACGACTCGGTCAGTATGGGAACGCGCGACGTGAGCACCGGCGCGGCGGCGGACGCCCCGCTGCGGACGCGTCGCGAGTCGGTGGAGGTTGTGACGCAGGCGGCGACGTGGCAATCGCTGCGCGAGCGGTTCGACGTGAAGATTGGCGCGATCGGTTCGGCTGAGGCGGCGACTGGATCCAACTTGCACGCGCCGCTGGCCGCGACGCTGGAAAACACGGGTAATCTCGTCGGCGTGGTGCTGGCGTCCGACGGGGATTGGAACAGCGGACCGGCTCCGATCCAAGCGGCGGCGCGTTACCGAATGAAAGGAATCCCGATTTTCACGGTGCCGCTTGGCCGCGCCAGCCGTCTGCCCGACGTCGAGTTGCTCAGTTTGGACGCGCCGACATTTGGAGTTAGCGGGAAATCGGTGCGTGTGCCGTTCACCATCGATAGTTCCTTGCCCCGTGAATACGTCACGACGGTGATGCTAAAGTCGTCCGATGGTTCGGAGGCGACCAAGGAAATCCGCGTGGCGCCGATGAGCCGAACTCGGGAATGGATTCTTTGGAAACCCACGGAAATCGGCGATTTCACCCTGACGCTCACTGTCCCCAAGCATCCCGACGAAACGCTTCCCGACAATAACGCGATCACCGCCCCGATCGCGATCCGCCAAGAGAAACTCCAGGTGCTAGTCGTCGAGTCGTACCCGCGGTGGGAGTATCGCTATTTGCGAAACGCGTTATCGCGCGATCCGGGCGTGGAAGTTTCTTGCTTGCTGTTCCACCCGGGTTTGTCCAAGGTGGGCGGCGGCAATAAGGACTACATCGCGCGGTTTCCCGAGGGCTTGGACGAACTGTCCAAGTACGACGTGGTTTTCTTGGGCGATGTCGGCGTCGATGGAGGCCAGTTGACCGCCGAGCAGTGTCGGCTGCTGAAGGGACTCGTGGAGTTCCAAGCGAGCGGCTTGGTCTTCATGCCTGGTTGGCAGGGCCGTCATCTGTCGCTTGCCGACACAGCGCTCGCCGAGCTTTACCCCGTGGTGCTCGACCCATCGCAACCGGAAGGCTGGGGATCGCGGACTCCCGGACAATTCGAGTTGACAGAGACCGGTCGACGCAGCTTGTTAACCAAACTGGCCGACACGCAGGACGACAACCTCGAGGTTTGGGAAGACCTGCCGGGCTTCCAGTGGTACGCTCCGGTGGTGCGAGCCAAGGCGGGCACGGAAGTATTGAGCGTCCACAAGGACGTCACCAATGAGTTCGGACGTTTACCGCTGCTCGTGACCCGCACGTTTGGAGCGGGCAAGGTTTTGTTTATGGGCACGGATGGCGCGTGGCGGTGGCGGAAGGGAGTCGAGGACAAATACCACTATCGTTTTTGGGGCCAGGTAGTGAGATGGATGGCGTATCAAAGAAATATGGCCAAGGGCGAGACCATGCGGCTCTATTATTCTCCGGACCAACCACAGGTCCGGCAGACGGTTGCGCTGAGCGCCAACGTCATGGATCGTGGCGGTGAGCCGCTGACGCAAGGCGAAGTCACGGCGAAGATCACGGCGCCTTCCGGCAAGTCGGAGGTCGTGCGAATGAACTCGACGGGAGACGAATGGGGCGTGTTCAACGGCTCGTTCACGGTCGCCGAGGCGGGTAAGCACGATGTGCTGCTGGCCTGCCGCCAAACGGGCTCGACCCTCAATGCCTCGTTTTTCGCGCAGGGCGGTGACTTGGAACGTGTGGGTCGGCCGGCCCGACCGGAAGTCCTAGCCGAGCTGTCCAGAGTGACCCGCGGCAAAATGGTGGCCGCCGAAAAAACCGACGAAATTGTGAACTCGCTCGCCAACCTCTCCCCGCCGCCGCCGATCACGCGGCGTTTACAATTGTGGAGCCATCCATTGGTGGGCGGATTGCTGGTGCTGCTGCTCGCGGTCTTCTGGATCGGGCGCAAAGTTGTTGGATTGATCTAATCGGAAAGGACGCTTCACCATGCGGACGGATCGCCTCGCGTTGCCGGAAAGTTTAAGCCAGCAAATGCTGCGTTTCCGCGGACATTTGTGGCGAGTGAAGATGATTGAGGCGGTGGCTGGAGCGATCGTGGGTGTCGCTGTCGCCTTTCTCATCTCCTATGCGTTCGACCGCGTCTTCGATACCCCGGCATGGCTACGCGCCCTGCTGTTCGCCGCCGCTGTCGCCGGCTGCGTGATGGTGCCTGCCGCGTGGCATCGTTGGGTCTACCGTCGCCGCCATTTGGAACAACTCGCGAGGTTGCTGACGTGGAAACACCCAAGCATTGGCGACCAGCTGCTGGGCGTGATCG
>JBJTOW010000434.1:0-3102 GCA_046074805.1 Planctomycetota bacterium
CAAGGTAACGCCGGACGCCACTGGGCGGAGGCGAACAGGCCAAGCACTGCCATGTCAAATGGATCCAAATAGAGCCGGACTTCCGTCGCTGGTCGCCGAGTCGGTTGGCGGAAACACCCCGCGATGGGCTGAAGAGCGGCAAAATACAAGCCGTTTTCTATGGATGCGTCGCCAGTCTGTCAACCGCTCTGGCCTCCTCCGCACCGCTCGCATCGCTGGCGGAGAGGGCGCCGGTTGTCGCCGACACGGCCGCTTCGTCCACGCCCGCGACCCGTGCGCCGTGCCAATCCAACGCCAACATCAGGCAGTTGATCCCCGACCCGATTCCCAACAGTCCGACCCGATCGCCCGCCTGCAACCAGTTCCGCTCGGCCGCCAGCGCCAACGATACGGGCAATGCGGCCGCCCCCGTGTTTCCCAGCCAATCGAAGGTGGCGAAATCGCGGGCGGCATCCAATTGAAAGGCGTCCAACATCCGGCGTCGATGGGCGTGCCCAACTTGATGGCATACCGTTTTGTCGATGTCCACAGGCGACCAGCCGGTCGTCCGCTGGAACGCCGCGAACGTCGCCTGCCCCGTGGCGATCCCCTCTTCCAACAATTTCTCCGAGTCGGTCTCCATCAGCGGCCGCATGCCGTCGGCGGCCGCTTCATCTTGGCCGCTTTGGCAGAGCGTGTGATGCCGCGTGTTCGCTCGGCCGGCCGCCGCGACGAGCCGCGTTCCCGAACGGCTGATACGGCTATGAGTCAGCAGCATCGCGACGCTCGCCGATCCAATGGTCAGCGACGCCAACGCCGGTTTGAGCTGGGCCCGCGTCAGATTCTGATCGCGATTGAGCGCATCGACGGTCGCCTCCACCAGCTGCCGGCTGCCTTCGGAACCAAGCACCAAACCGGCGTCGATCTGGCCCAGTTCGATCATGTTCGCGACTTGCAGCACGCCATTGAGCAGCCCCAAGCAGGCGTTGGAAACGTCGTACACCAAGCACGACTCGGGCAAGCCTAGGTAATGATGCACCTTGCACGCCGTCGCCGGCTCCAAGTGATCGCGGCAGACCGAGGCGTGGATCATCGCGCCGACGCGGTCCAGCGGCAGTCCGGCCGCCTCCAACGCGAATCGACCGCTGACGATGCTCTTGTCGCTCGGCAATGTCCCCGGGCGCCACAGGCGGCGCTCGGCGATCCCGGAAATCAGCTCTAAGCGGCCTTCGGGCAATCGCAGCCGCGAATAGAGCGGCGCGAGCCGCTGCTCGAGCGCCGCCGAACTCAGCCGCTCAGGCGGAAGACAATATCCCATCGATTCCAAACAAACGTGCTGGTAACGCATGTGCGGCAGGATAGTGGACCCAAGCCGCCGCCATCAAGCGGCCCGCTGCCAGCGTCGCGACGGACGGGGAAGCCCGTCGTACCCAGCGCGTCCCGAAGCGCCCTACGACTCGTGCTAGCACCGAGTGCTAGCACACTCGCTTGTGGCGATTGGAGGGCAAGACGGAAAATGGGGGTCGTTTCTTGCCAGGGCGGCGCGGCGGCGGCTAGAGTTCCGCCCCGTCGTCGCCAGCGATGGCCGCTGGCGGAATCGGGTTCGGGAGCGTGTCAGTCACCGTGGATAGGGAAATCAGGGCGTCCGCCCCAGACGGACCCCCGAGACGGTTGGCACGTTCGCTGGTTTGCTCGGTCGTGGGACCGGCATTGTAAGTTCTGAAAAAAGGAGTTTCCAGAATGAGCACGAAACCGCTGATTGGAATCAACGCTGAATTTCGCGCGATGAAAAAGGATTCGCCCGCGTACACGTTTTTGGCCGCCAACTACTTCGATTCGGTGGTCGCGGCGGGCGGCGTGCCGGTCGTGATTCCGCCGATGGAGAGCGAAGACGACTTGAACGTGGCGCTGGACCGGTTGGATGGCGTCATGTTGGTGGGCGGAGCCGATTTGGATCCACGTCGGGATGGTTTCATGCTGCATCCGACTGTCCGGATGCTCGATCCACGCCGCGAGACGTTCGACCGGATGTTGACGCGCTTGGTGGCCGAGCGGCGGATACCCGTGTTTGGCATTGGCGTTGGCATGCAGTTGTTGAACGTGTCGCTGGGCGGCAATCTGTTCCTGCATTTGCCCGAAGACATGCCGAGCGCCGTGCCGCATTTCGATCCGCAGGACCGGGCGCATCGGCACGGGTTGAATGTGCGGCGCGGTTCGCTGATGGCCCGTGTCTACGGCGACGGGGAAATCCGCGTCAACAGCATGCATCACATGGCGATCGACGAGCTGGCGCCAGGGTTTGTGGTCACCGCCCGCTGCCCAGACGGCGTCATCGAGGCGATCGAAAGCGATTCGGACGAATGGTTCGCCTTGGGCACCCAGTTCCATCCCGAGGCCGAATCGGCGTCGGCCTTGGACATCCGGATTTTCGAAGAGTTCATCGATGGCGTGCGGGCGGTGGTGCAGTCCCGTGGGCTGCGAGTGGCCGCCTGATCGCGTCTGAATCACGTTCCCCCGAACTCGGGGAAGGGAAGCCGACACGGAGGTCGCGTAGGCAAGGACGCCTTATCTTCCCTTTTCCGAGTAAGGATCGATCTGAACGCCGCCCAGTAATCCGATAAGCCCCCGAATCCAAGCCGGATGCGCGGGCCATGCGGGCGCGGTCACCAAGTGGCCGTCCACGTGGGCGTTGTCAAAACCAACGCTGGCTGGCACGTAAGTGCCGCCCGCCAGTTCCACTTCGGGCCGACATGCGGGATAGGCCGAGCAGCGTTTTCCGTTGAGCACACCGGCGGCGGCCAGCAACTGCGCGCCGTGGCAAATCGCCGCGATCGGCTTGGCGGCCGCATCGAAGTCGCGGACGATTCTCAGCACGCCATCGTCCAGCCGAAGATACTCGGGAGCCCGGCCGCCCGGCACGACCAAGGCGTCGTAGCTGTTCGCCAAGTCCGGGGCGAAGTCGCGCGTGATCCGAAAGCGATGGCCCGGTTTTTCGCTGTAAGTCTGATGGCCTTCAAAATCGTGGACCGCCGTGGCGACGGTTTCCCCCGCTTTCTTGCCAGGACAGACTGTATCGACGTGATAGCCAACCAGCAGCAGCATCTGGAACGGCACCATCGCCTC
>JBJTOW010000435.1:0-6805 GCA_046074805.1 Planctomycetota bacterium
GGACAATCACAGCGACCTCGAGAAGCAGCATCGCTCGCTGGCCGAACAGTGGGATCGCCCGATCGCCGCTTTCCTGGCCGATCTCAAGCAACGCGGACTATTGGAGTCGACGCTCGTATTGTGGGGAGGCGAATTCGGCCGCACGCCCGTGGCCGAATTGCCGCAACTAAACGGTCGCGACCACAATCATTACGGATTCACTTGCTGGTTGGCAGGCGGTGGCGTGCGGGGCGGTTACGCCCATGGCGCGACCGATGAATTCGGCTTTCGGGCAGTCGACAATCCAGTGCATGTCCACGACCTTCACGCGACCATGCTGCACTTGCTGGGCTTCGACCATGAACAACTGACGTATCGTTACGCGGGCCGCGACTATCGGTTGACCGACGTTCATGGCCGCGTCGTTCCGGAACTGCTCGCCTGATGCCTTGGTCCAACTACCGCATTCACCATCTTCTTTCGAAGGACGAGCGTATGGCCGAGGATGACCGCCCACAGACCGCGGCTTCGCAGACGGCGAACGCCGAGCCTGTTTCGTCGGTGGATGAGCCAATCGTCGTGGCCGCAATGGACGCGAGCGGTGACCGCTGGATTGTGCCGGCGGAAATGATGGAAGCGTACGGTACGGCGATACCGCCCGGCGGATTGGCGCCGGGGGGATTGGCGGCCGCCGTGTATCGCCCGCCACCGCCTCGAATCTGGACAGCGTTTTTCGCGGTGCTTGTCGCCATTCCCATGGCGGTGACGGTTTGGTTGGTGATTGGCCTTGGGTGGATCGTCGCGTTGCATGGTCCGGACGTCTTCCGAGATCAAGCCAGCCTCCCGAAGCGATTGGAGGCGATCACCATGACCCCGGCGGGGCTAGTCGGAATGGTCATTCCAGGACAGGCGGTGTTCTTGGCGGTCGCTTTGTTCGGAGCGGCCCTTAGTCCTCAACCGTGGCGCGAGCGACTGCGACTCGTCGGTGGCCGATTACCGGTTTGGACTTGGATTCCGCTCTCGCTTGCGTCGCCAGCGGTCGCGCATCTGACATCGATCGGGCTCAGTCAACTGTTTGAAGCGCCCAGCGACCATCTTCAGCAGATGGAAGATCTTTTCCGCCGCTTCGATGAGCGTTGGCTTCCCCTTCTCTTTTTGTTGGTGGCGGGATTGCCGGGCATCGCCGAGGAACTGCTTTTCCGTGGCTATGTGCAGAGTCGCCTGACTCGGGCTTGGCCACCCGTCTTCGCGATCACACTCTGCGGTCTGATGTTCGGCGCGGCGCATTTCGATCCCATGCACTCGATCGCCGTGGTGCCACTGGGGATATGGCTAGGCTTAGTCGCCTACCGCTGCGACAGTCTTTGGCCGGCAATTCTCGGCCACGTGGCGAACAACGCGTTTGCCTTGATCATGCTGCGTTTCATCGCCGTCGAGTCGAATGAACAGGGACGGAGCTTGCCGCCTGTGGCGATCGCGATGTTGTTGACGTCGTTTTTCTTCCTGCTTGTTGGGATCGCGATTATCGCCCGGAAGGATCGTGTCGCGTGCTAGAGCGTTATCTACTGGCTTGGTTGTTGGCGATATGCGGCGTGGCGTTTTGGTGGCCGGATGTTTTCGGCGCGACACTCGACCCGTTCGTCGCCAGTAAGCGGGCGATCCCGTGGTTGCTTGCGGCCACCATGTTCGCGGTTGGGACCATGATGCCGCGGGACGAGGTGCGGCAGGTGGTGAAGCGTTGGCCGCATGTGCTGTTCGGAACGGCGATACAGTATTCCGTGATGCCGCTGTTGGGCTGGGCCGCCGCCCGTCTTTGCGGACTGGGACAGGATTACCAGATCGGACTTATCTTGGTCGGCTGCGTTCCCGGAGCGATGGCGTCCAACGTGATCACGCTAAACGCCCGCGGCCACACCAGCTACAGCGTCAGCCTCACGACGGCCTCCACGCTGCTGTCGCCGTTGATCGTCCCGTTCACGCTTTCGGCGACACTCGGCCAGTCGATCCCGCTCGATCGACTCCAGGTCGCGGTGGACCTTCTACTGCAAGTCGTCTTGCCGGTCCTCGGCGGTTATGCCGTGGCGCGATTCACGCCGTGGGGCGAACGCTGGGGCGTGCGGCTAGGCCCCGTCGTGGCCAACTGCGTCATTCTGTGGATTATCGCCACGGTGGTCGCGCTCAACCGAACCCGTTTGTCGGCCGGATCGCTGGAACTGCTGGTTCCACTGCTGGCAGTGAACCTGTTGGGCTACATTGCCGGCTACTCGGCGGCCGCCCTCATCGGCCAACCCGAATCGATGCGACGGGCGTTGACGATCGAGGTCGGCATGCAGAACGCGGGCCTCGGCACGTCGCTCGCCCTGCAATACTTCAAAGACCAACCAGCGGCGACAGTCCCCACGGCGCTCTACACCTTTGGTTGCGTCTTTACGGCGACGATCCTGGCTCGCTGGTGGGCAACCGGAAAACGCGGAGCGTCTGTCCCGCGGAATCCGGAATGACCGCCGCCCGCCGCGATTCGCTGTCGATCGCCATCGTCTGCACATACAACGGTTGTCCCACCGAAATCGCCGCGATCCGCTTGGAGGATGCGGCGTCGAAAACGTAAAACGCGCCACGTGCGCCGGTGAGAAGTCGCTGGCCATCCGGCGTGAACCGCACGCACCATTGCAGATCGTTGCCAACTTGAATCATCGCCTTCGGTTGGCCCATTTCCGTGTCGTAGATCACGACTTCGCGCCCTTGGCTGACGGCAACTCGGCGGCCATCGCTGGAAAAGTCGGCGCCTTGGCATGTCCGTCTGTCGAGCTTTACGGTGCGGGATATCGCCGAGGTTTTCAGATCGATTTCGAACAGTTCTTTGCCGTCGGTCGCCAGCGCTGTGACCGGTGGCGAGCCGATTCGGATCGCCAGAATGTCGCCGTTGCCCGGAAGCGTCACCGATCGGGCCTTGTCCGGCGCGTCGGGTTGCTGCCAAGTTACGCTGCGATCGTGACCGGCCGAAATGACAAAGCGTCCCTGCGGGCCGACCGCTAGACAGCCGACCGTGCGTTTGTGGCCGGTATGGGTCCGCGGCTTCGCTGTCGGCTCGGCGACCTCCCAAGACTGGATCTGGCCGTTTTGTCCGCCCGCAAACAAATACTTGCCGTCGGGTGTCCAAGCCAGCGCGACAATCGGCCCTAGGCTCGCGAGCCGATCGCGCTGGAACACCGGTTTGCCGCTTTCGATGTCAAACACAGTCAGCCCCATATCAATTCGGCCCACCGCCAACCGGCCGCCATCCGCCGAGAAACTCAGCGATCTCACCGGCCAGCCCATTTCCGGAAAGCTCGTCATGACGGTGTTTGGGTCAAGCGGCAATTCCTCGAACGGATTAAAACGAGGCGAAGCCCCCGGGGCGGCGTTCGACGGATTCGGTGACGATCCACCGCTCTTCGGCTCCGAGTCCGGCTTCGGCGCGGTCTTGCCATCGCTGGGCGATGGACTACCGGGCAAACCAGGCCCCCCCGGAAATCCTGGGAAAGTCGGCATCCCGGGCGAAGCACCTCCCTTGGCGCCGAAGTCGCCAAACGGATCGGGCACACCGGGCGGGAAATTGAAATTGGGCCGTGGGATCTGCGGCGCTCGCGGGAAAGGCGGCATACCCGGCATGCCCGACTTCGGAATGCCCCCCTTCGCCGCCTCTGGCATCTGCGGGAAGTCCGGCATTTTCGGGATCTGCGGTGTTTGTGGCATCTGTGGCATACTGGGCTTCGGTAACGCGCCTGGCATCTGCGGCGAGCCTGGCATCTGCGGCGCGCCTGGCATCTGAGGCGAGCCAGGCATCTGCGGCGAGCCTGAAATGCCTGGATTTTTTGGCACGACGGGCGAGAACGGAGGGCTCGGCACGTTGGACGGCAGCGCCGGATTGGACTTGCCGGGTCGCTCTTCGAGTTCAATTTCGAAGCCGTCTCCACTCCCGCTTTTACCCTCGCCAAACATTTTGCCGGCCAACGGCATGCCACTCGGAAACCCCGGCGGCGTGCCTGGTTGCGTCGCCGGAGCGATAACCAAAATCCACGCAAAAAACGACAGCGAACCGAGAAACACCGGGTAACCGATGATAAGCGACGCGATCGCTAGCCCCCTGCCATGAAGCAGTCCTTGGCCACGGCTAATCTGCACCAAGGCCAGATGCCCCAGTACGATCGCGATGAGCGATGCGGGAACCTGCATGAAGCACAGGCAAAACATAAACGGCGACAACACCGCGAAAATGAACCCGATCAATGCCGAAACCGATATCCTGGTCGGCGACGGTCCAACCGCGCCAGCGCCATACGGGTTGTTGTAGGCGTTAGCGTTGTAGGGGCTCGCACCAGCGGGTGATGCGCCGTAGGGAGACGCACCGTAGGGAGACACGCCGTAGGGAGATGCGGTATACGAAGACGCGCCGTACGGAGCCCCTGGGGTCGGTGAAGTGCCGTATGGGTTTCCCCCAGGTGTCGCGGCGCTATAAGGTCCACTGGTCCCGGAGGGATTCGCGCTGACGGGCAGCGCTTCCAGTGGTACCGCGTCGAGCGGGCTGGCGTCGAGCGGGCTGGAGCTCTGCGGACCCGCGCCGAGTGGACTTGCGTTCGATGCGTTCAGGCCGAAAGCGTTCAGGCTACGGACCGTCGCCTTCGCGGTCGGTTGGCCCGCCGAGTTGGCTGATGACGGCGGTGAGTTCGAGACGGAGGCGGAATTCGCGCCTGAACTCGGTGGATTATTCGAGTTGGCTTTCGCGGATGTTTTGGTCGAACCCGATTAGTCCAGACGCAGGACTTTGTTCTCCTCTCCCAACGACTAAGCAGACTCCACGACGCGGATGCGTTCCTCGGCGCTTTGGCCTATCGTCTGGCCATGGCGAATCACAGGTCCTTTTGTGATTACGTACTCAGTCAATCCCAACAGTCGACCGTGCAGCTCACGGGGCGGTTCGGTCGCGTTGAGCGATTCGAATTCCTTGAGTTCGAAATCAGCGAGGCCGCGAGTGAAACCGGTCGACATACCGGACGAGGGCCCCGGTGGCAACCATCCGCATTGGATGTCGACCCACAGCAAATAGGGATCGACTCCTTTGTTGATTTCGGACGCCATCGCTTGAAAGATCGCCGAGCCGACCATGTGGGCTTGGCTGCCCCAGGTAACACCGAGGGCGCCACGCTGGCTGGCCAGCAGGGAATGCACCGACTGCGTCAACAACCGCGCACGTTCAACCGCCTTACCGCTCTCTCCTGGAGCCGTGACGATCCAGTGCGTTCGATGCTTGGGCACTTCCGTCGCCGCGTTCGGCCAAAACATCGGCGGCCGTTCCGCGTTGACCGCAAAATCCGGGATGGCGATCGGCATCCGTCCTATCACCAAACTGCCATTGCCGACATCGAACGAGTAGGTCACATCCGCATCGCTGCCTTCACCCGCCGCCGCTGCGTCCGCCTTGATCAGCGTGTTGGGCCACGCGGTCTGGAAATGGCGCAGGAATTCCGCCACATCGAACGGCGTGTCCTCGGAGAACAACACCATGCACATCCAACTCATCACCAACGCTCCGCTGTGGCAGCCATTCAAACCAACTGTTTTCGCATGATACCGCCGCCCCGCCGGGAACGCTCGCCAGATTCGTTAAATCCCGCTACCATCTCACACATCGATCGGTCTTGCTGCGTGCGGATTCACCCTCGCTTGGCGACCGGTCGAGTCGCGTTTTTTCGCCCTCTCTTTTCCAGGAGTTGCCTCGATGCGTCTGTTCTCGTTAGCTTCGCTCGAAATCGCCGTCTCTTTCGGCAGCCGTCGCGCCTTCGCCGCCAAGCTTTTGCTTGGACTCGCCATCCTTCCGGGGATCGTGATTTCCGCCCCTCGTCTGATGGCTCAAGAGGCCACCGGGACCGCCGCGAAGGCGGATGGAAAAGCCGAGGTCAAGCTGCATTCGGCTATCAAGCCCGAACCGCGCGACGGCAATTGGATGAAGCGGCACGAGAGCTTCAACAATCGCGTCAAGCAAGGCAATGTCGATCTGCTGTTCATCGGCGACTCGATCACGCAAGGCTGGGAAGGCGCCGGAAAGGCGGCCTGGGCGGAACGATATGCCAAGCGGAACGCCGTGAATCTGGGAATCGGCGGCGATCGAACGCAGCACGTCCTCTGGCGCCTCGACAACGGCAACATTGAAGGCATTAAGCCGAAGGCCGCCGTGCTCATGATCGGCTCCAACAACTCGGGGTCCAACACACCCGAAGAGATCGCCGACGGCATCAAAGCGATCGTCGCCAAACTGCGGACCAAGCTGCCGGACACCAAAATCCTGGTGCTCGCCGTATTCCCCCGTGGAGCTGATGACAAGGACGCTCGCCGCCAAGTCAACGTGAAGACCAACGCGCTCGTCGCCCCGCTGGCCGATGACAAGCATGTCTTCTACCTCGATATCGGCCCTAAGTTCCTCGGAGCCGATGGCTCGCTCTCCAAGGAAATCATGCCCGACTTGCTGCATCTGAGCCCCGCTGGCTACAAGATCTGGGCCGACTCGATCGAATCACACGTCGAAAAGCTCATGGGCAGCTAACTCAACCACGTCAGCTAGAGAGTGGAGAGCGGTGAGCGGTGAGCAGTGAGTCGCTCCATTCCCCTTAGGGGTCGCCGCGATCACTTTGTACGACGGACTTCCAGTCCGTCGCCGCGCAGTTCGTACGACGGACTTCCAGTCCGTCGCCGCGATCACTTTGTACGACGGACTTCCAGTCCGTCGCCGCGCAGTTCGTACGACGGACCTCCAGTCCGTCGCCGCGATCAAGCGGCAAACGAACCTGAG
>JBJTOW010000436.1:0-21311 GCA_046074805.1 Planctomycetota bacterium
CGTTTCCGGACGCGGGCTACATGAATCGCGGCTTTGGCGGTTCCCAATTGGCCGACTCGTTGCGCTCCGCGGACCGTGTCCTCGGGCCGCACCCCCCCAGCCTCGTGGTCTTGTCCGCGGGCGACAACGACCTCGCGAACGGCAAGACGCCTGCCGACGTGGAGTCGGACTTCGCTGCTTTAGCGCAGCGCGTCCATGCGTTGTCGCCGACGACGCGGATCGTTTACCTGTCGATCAAGGCGAGCCGCAAGCGATGGACGCTGGCAGAGCGGATTCGCGACGCGAATGCTCGCGTGTCGCGGCTCGTCGCCCGCGATTCCCGGATGCGGTTCGTCGATCTATTTCAGCCGATGTTGGGGACCGATGGCGAACCGCGCGCGGAACTGCTGGACAAGGATCAATTGCATCTCTCGCCGGCCGGGTATGCGCTGTGGAACGAAAAACTGCGGCCGGTGCTGGCCGAGTTGATGGACTCGGCGCCCGACCTGATCTTGCACAACGGCCGAGTCGCCACGTTGGACAAGCGGTTCACGATCGCCGAGGCGATTGCGATTCGTGGGGATCGGATCGTGGAGGTGGGCGCCTCGAAAGACGTGCTGCGACGCGCGACGCCCAACACGCGACAGATCGATTTGCAAGGGCGGTTCGTCATGCCCGGCTTGATCGATTCGCATGTCCACGCGACGGACGCGGCGATGCATGAATTCGACCATCCGATCCCCGATATGGAGACGATCGGCGATGTCCTGGCGTATGTCGCGTCGCGGGCGAAGGCTGTGCCGGAAGGCCAATGGATCACCGTCAATCAGGTGTTCATCACACGGCTCAAAGAGCAACGCTACCCGACCCGCGTGGAACTAGACGAAGTCGCGCCGCGACATCCGGTCGTCTTTTCCACCGGTCCCGACGCGATGGCGAATAGCCTGGCTTTGAAATTGAGCGGCATCGACCGCGGGTTCGTTTCCACCGGGAGCGGCGCGGTGGAGAAAGACCCGGCCACCGGCGAACCAACGGGAATGCTTCGGGGCGGCACGAAACGGCATTTGAAAATCGTGTCGCCGCCCAGTCGAGCGACCGACAAAGACCGCGACGAGCAATTTCTAAAATTGCAACGCGATTATCACTCGGTGGGCCTGACGGCGATCGCCGATCGGAACGCGAGCCGCGGCGGGCTCGACCTGTACCAGCGGCTGCGCCAGAGCAACCGGCTGACGATCCGTGTCGCCGTTTCCCACGCGGTGAACGGAACCGAGCGGATCGAAACGGTTCGGGAAACGCTGCGGGAAATCGCCGCCCACCCGCTTCGCGTCGGCGACTATCGGTTGCGGATCGTCGGTGTGAAGACATTTTTCGATGGCGGCATGTTGACCGGCAGCGCCTTCATGCGGCAGCCATGGGGCGTCAGCACGATCTACGGCATCACCGATCCCGAGTACCGCGGCGTCCGGTTCATTCCTGAGCCGCAGTTGGTGGAACTGGTGCGGGCCGCCGTCGCCGCTGGCCTGCAATTCACGGCGCACAGCGTCGGCGATGGGGCCGTCCATGGATTGCTCGACGCCTACGCCGAAGTCAACAAAACGGTTCCGATCCGGCCGACCCGGCCCTGTGTTACGCACTGCAACTTTATGAGCCGCGAGGCGATCGAGCAGATGGTCGCGTTGGGGGTGGTCGCTGATATCCAGCCCGCTTGGCTGTACCTGGATTCGCACACTCTGGCGGCCCAGTTCGGCTACGACCGCTTGCGGTACTTTCAACCGCTGAAGACGTTGTTCGAACGCGGGGCGATCGTCGGCGGCGGTTCCGACCACATGCAGAAAATCGGCTCGCTTCGCGCCGTCAATCCCTACGATACGTTCCTCGGCCTGTGGGTCGCGCAAACCCGCCGCGGAAAACGCTACGACGGCCAGCTGCATCCCGAAGAAGCCCTGAGCCGCGAGCAGGCGCTGCGGTTTTACACCGGCAACAACGCTTACCTGATGTTCTTGGAAGACCAAACCGGCTCCTTGGAATCGGGAAAGCTCGCCGACTTGATCATCGTCGACCGCGACCTCGTTACCTGCGCCGTGGACGAACTGCGCCAAGCCAAAGTGCTCGCGACCTACGTCGGCGGCACGAAGGTTTACGAAGCGCCTTAAATTTCGAACGCGAGACGAAACGCGGGAACGAAACGCGGGCACGGAACGCAGGACGAAACTCGGCACAGAACGCGGCACGAAACGCGGGACAGAGCAAAGAACAGAGCACAGGAAAAAGCCATGGACAATCGACGCGAATGGATCAGACGCTCCGGCGGACAACTGGCGGCGTTCGGAGCCGGCGTCGCCGGCGCGGCGCTCGCGGCGAGCGAGGCGGCCGCCGGTTTGGCCGCGCCGAGCCCAGCGGGCGCTGCGGGAACGGCTGGAGCCGCGTCAACCGGAGCACAAGCGGGAACCGCCGCGACTGTCGGACCGGCTGGCACGGCTGGCACAACGGGAACCGCGACGGCAGCGGCACCGGCGAACGGGCCGCGAACGCCGCCAGACGGCAAGGCGTGGCGCATCGGCGTGATCTCCGCGCGCATCCGCGGCAAGCCGCAGCGGGCGAATGGACACACCTGGCACTTCGCCCAGTATCTTCATCCGTCCATCGACTTGGCCGCCACCAAGAAGACGCTCGACCCGGGCAGCCAGAAATACTTCGAGACGATCGTCCGCAACCCGTCCTGCAATTTCGGCATTCTGCCGTTCCCCGACACGCGGATCACGCACTACTACGAACAAGATCCGGAGATCGCGAGGCTGTTCGCCGACGCGTTTCCCGGCGTGCAGGTCGCGACGTCGCTGGAAAAGATGGCGGAAGAAGTGGACGCCGTGTGGCTGGGCGACGCCTCCGGAACCGGCGACGACCATTTCGACCTGCTGGCGCCGGCGTTGGCCAAAGGTTTGCCCGCGTTCTGCGACAAGCCGATTGGCGAGACGGTGGCGGGCACGCGGAAGATTCTCGAGTTCGCGCAGCGGCACCGCGCGCCGCTGATGTCCGCCAGTATCTTTCGCTACGAATGGGGCGTGGAGGAAACCCGGCGGTTACAGGCGGCGGGCGAACTGGGCGAAATCCAGTACATCATCGCGAGCATGGCGGGCGGATATTCGCAGGAGGGTTGGTTCATTTACGGCCAACACCCCTGCTGGACCGTCATGACGCTGCTCGGCGCCGGCGTCGAGTCGGTGAGTCTGTACGCGCGTGGATCAGCGGCGCATGGGCTGGTGACTTACCCCGATCGGCCACCGGCGCAACTTTGGTACGGCCGGCCCGATTTGGTCGGCCGCTACAACGAAACGAGCGTACACTTCAGCAAGGGCGTCTATCGCTTCGGGCCCGCGATCGAAGGGAATTTCTGGTTCGGCCACCATTACGAGATGTTCAACATGCGCGGGTGTTCCGCGAGATGGTCCGCACCGGGATCGAACCCGTTCCCCATCGCGAAATCCTGGAAGTCACGGCGATGATTCATGCCGGCGCCCGGTCGCTGGCCGAAAAGAGCCGCCTAGTCGCGTTGGCCGAGGTTTTGGACGAATTGGGCGAATAACCCACGTCCGGTCCGTCGCTGCAATCGTTCTGCGAAGGTCTTGCAGGATCGGTGAACGGAGCGTCCCCCCCCTCTACAGGCGATGCAAAGCCATGCCTGGCCTGGCCTGGACGCGGTGACCGTTGAGGGACAATTTTCGCGCCCAAGACGGTTTCACGAGAGTATTTTTTTCCCTTGGGCCGATTGGTATGATGTCGCCTAGTCGTGGCGTTCGTTGCCACCGGGCCGCTAGGCTCAAGTTTTTCTTTATTCCGTACTTCCGTTCAAGAGGCCGCGTTCGGCACCGAACGCGGGGAGGGTTCATGATGCGAAACAGACGATCTGGCTTTACGCTCGTCGAACTGCTGGTGGTGATCGCCATCATCGGGGTGCTGGTCGCGCTGCTGCTGCCGGCGGTTCAAGCTGCCCGCGAGGCGGCTCGCCGGACTCAATGCACCAACAACCTGAAGCAGATGGGACTTGCGTTCCATAACCACCACGACACCTATGGCTTTTTGCCCCACGGTGGACGCGGTTGGACCGACCCGCCAACGTACATTAACGGAACCGCGCAAGTTGGCTTAACCCAACTTGCGGGTTGGGGATTCCAGATCTTGCCGTTCATCGAACAAAACGCACTCTGGGAAGGTTCGGGGAAGACCACCGACGCCGACCGTCAGATCCAGGTCATCAGCACTCCCGTGGCCGCTTTTTTCTGTCCCACCCGCCGCGCGCCGAAGGTGCTGCCCGCGACAGGCAATTGGTACGCCCCATCGGGTACATTCCCGCACGCGCCGACCGATTACGCTGGCGCCACCACCAGTTCGAACGGCGGCAATAAGGGAATGGTTGTTTACCACGGCACGCTGCTCACATTCGCCGGCTGCACTGACGGCACTTCCAACACGATGATCGTCGGTGAGAAACGCATGGACCTGCGGAATCTCGGGGCGTACCAAAGCGACGACAATGAAGGATACACGTCTGGTTGGGACCATGACGTGATTCGCTTCACCAATCTCGCGCCATTCAAGGACTCGCGAAATGGGTCCGGCTGGGGCGAACAGCGATTCGGCGCCTCGCACCCTGGTGGTTTCAACGTGCTGATGACAGACGGTTCGGTGCGGTTCATCAGCTACACCATCGACCTGACGACGTTCGACCGAGTGGGCATTCGGGACGACGGCAACCCGGTGAATTTCTAAGCCTCGACTCTCGAAGTCGTCGCAGCGAGCGGGCCGGCGCCTTCACATGGGCGCGCGGCCCGCATGGCATTTTGAATTTCCCTTTTCCATTCCTGTTGACCCGAAGAGATTGCGATCCGTGATGTCATTGATTTCAGGCCAGAAGTTTTCCCGAATGATCGTTCTTGCGTGCTTGCTGTTCGCCACAGCCGCTGGTTGCGGGCCGTCCGGACCGGCGACCGTGGTGGTCACCGGCAAGCTGCTCAAGGGCGGCAAGCCGCTCGCTGTTCCCCGCGCCGACATCGGCCTCGGCTGGGTGCAAATCCAATTGGATGGCGAAGGCGACGCCAAAAAACTGGGCCCGCAATTGTCGCGGACCAAAGAAGACGGCACCTTTGAGTTCCAAGGTGACGGTGGCGGAATCCTGCCCGGCGCCTACAAGATGTCGGTCGTTCACTTCGAGCAAGGCCCGCCGAACGACAGCTTGAAAGGCGCCTTTGCTCCAGAAACGTCTCCGATCCGAATCACCGTGCCGGCCGACAAAGGAAACAAAGTCGATCTCGGCACGATCGATCTCGATAGCCCACCCAAGGGCTAATCACCTCGATGGTGGTGACGCGATGGGCGGAGCAGCCTGAGTCGGGGCGAGTAATTCGTCGGCCAGCGGAATACGGACCGTGCTGATGCGGCCACGCCGCTCGATGACCATTTCGAGCGGCCCCGGCAACGTGTTCAGCAAAGTGCCGAAGTCTTGGCTGTTCGCGAATCGCCGTCCGGACACCTCGAGCACGCGGTCGCCGATTTTCAGCCCCGCCAGTCCCGCTGGCGACAGCGGCACAACTTGTCGAAGGAAGATCGTGCCGGGCTCCGCTTGGTCTTCGCCCCAAGTCACGCCGACGCGAACCGGCTTTCCGTCCAGCTTGACGGTCAATGTTTCCGGTTCGGTTTTTCCAATGCGAAGCAGGGTTAGCTCCAACTGACTTTCCGCCGAGAGGATCGCCACGCCCAGCCGATCCTGGTCATCAATGGGACGTTGGTCGAATTTCAGAATGCGATCGCCCACCCGCAGTCCTTGTTTCTCGGCGGGCGAGTTGCGGGTAATGAACGTCACAATCACCCCTGCGGAAGTCGCGGTCTTGCCGTTGTCTTTCG
Organism: Planctomycetota bacterium; assembly: GCA_046074805.1. GTDB lineage: Bacteria > Planctomycetota > Planctomycetia > Pirellulales > Pirellulaceae > CAIXSC01. Next base: position 5,881 of record JBJTOW010000436.1, read on the forward strand.
CTGCGTTGGATGGATTGGCGCCATCCGTGTCGCTCGGCGCGCGAGCGTCGGTTGTCGCGGCCACTTCCGGCAGTTTCCAGGCGGCCCCGAATCGCGGTGGACCAACGGGCACTGGCTGCTCCATCTGTTTTTTGACGTCAGGCGTCTCGTTCCGCGATTGCGATCGGAAGGTGGGCACGTCCGGTCCGTCCGCGATATCGCATGCCAAACGAAAGGCGAGCCGCGTAACCCGCTCGACACCGCCCGCCACAATGCCCTCGATGTCGTCGCTCGGGCGGTGATAGTCGTCGTGCAGGCCCGTGTGGAACATGATCACCGGGATGCCACGCGCGAAAAACGGATGGTGGTCGCTATTGGCTTTCAATTCCCAGTTGAAGTCGAGCAGCAGGTTTTCGGCCAGATTCAACCGGCTGATCGACTGCCGGAAGCCAACGGCCGTCCGTGAACCAATCACCTCCATCTTCTCGCCCCGCAGTCGGCCCACCATGTCCAGATTGAAGGCGAACTTGACGCGTTCCAGCGGAATCGTGGGGGACCGCACCCAATGCGATGAACCGAGTAGTCCCTTTTCCTCGCCATCCCAAAAGGCGAACAGGATCGAGCGTTTTGGCGGAGCGGCCAATGTTCGGAACGCGTCGATCAATTCCAACATCGCCGCCGTGCCGCTGGCGTTATCATCCGCCCCGTTATGCACCAGTCCGATCGGTCCACGACTATTCATTCGGTTGCCCAAACCGACGTGGTCGTAATGGGCCCCCAACAACACCACTTCCTCACGCAGACGCGGATCGCTTCCGGGCCACAAAGCCAGCACGTTGCGATGGCCTTCTCCGAAGACCTGGAAGTAAGATCTCGGATCTCCCGCCCCTTGGAGCTGCCGTTCCGCCAGGTGATTCACTAAATATCTGCCCGCCGCTTGCCCGCCCTGGCTGCCCGCTTCGCGGCCTTGCAATTGGTCGTTAGCGAGGAACTCGATGTGGCGCATCGCCTCATCCGCCTGGATCGACGCCACCGCCGCCTCCAGGTTGCCCAGTTCGGCCGCCAACAATTCCGGGCCGCGAATCGTCATCGAGGCGGCCACTAGCGCCGCCGCGCTCCACGCAATTCCCCAGGCCGTTCGACGTAAGTCCTTCATCCGTTAAATCCCGATTGGGCGAGAAAAGTCCCGCGAATGCCGGGAACGCCGCCGACTCGGCGAGGTCCGGGCTACCGCAACACACGGACTAACCATAGACGAAAGCCGCAGGCATGTCAGGACGAAAACTGCCGCCCCGGCGCTGTGGCCGGGGCTGTTGGGGCCGTGGATGCTGGAGCCCGGGATGCCGGAGCCCGGGATGCTGTAGCCCGGGCGGTTGGGGTGTGGGCGGGACTCGCCTCTGGAAGGCTACTCGGCGACAAAACAGGTCAAAGATCGATAGGGAACGGTCAGTCGCCCGGTCTCGGGAAGACGCGGACCGTCGGCCTGCGGGTAGATGTCATACGGAGCGGCTTCGGCGGTGTCGATGAATTGCCGCCAGGGGATGCCGCGAGCGACGGGGGGAATGACGAATTCGCGAGGTTCGACCGTTGCGTTCACCAAAATCAATACCGAGCGGCCCAGCCCGTCGGGGTCCTGGTCCGGTTCCGGAGCCTTCAGCAGACAGGTCAGCGCTAAATCGTGACCATGCCAATCCACGGCCGTGCCAAGCGGGCTGTACCAACTGAGATCGGGCAGTTCCCCTTCTTGAGTCGGCCGGCCGGTTAGGAACGCGGGCCGCCGGACGCTCGGCTGCCCACGCCGGAACTGGATCAACGTGCGAGCGAACCGCAACAGGTCGGCGTTCCGCTCCACCAGCGACCAGTCGAACCACGAGATCTCGTTGTCCTGGCAATAAGCGTTGTTGTTGCCACGTTGAGTGCGTCGGCATTCGTCGCCGAAGACAACCATCGGCACACCCTGGCTGAACAGCAACGTCGCCAGCATATTTTTGATCTGCCGTTCGCGCAGTTGCTCAATGACCACGCGGTTCGTCGGCCCCTCGTGGCCGAAATTATCGCTCAGGTTATTACTCTCGCCGTCCCGATTTTCCTCGCCGTTTTCCAAATTGTGCTTGTCTCGGTACGAGACCAAGTCGTTCAGCGTGAAGCCATCGTGCGATGTGATGAAGTTGATGCTGCAGTGCGGTGGGCGACCGGCCGTTTCGTAGAGATCGCTGGAACCGGCGAGCCGCGTGGCGAACGCGCCGATCGTGCCCAAGTCCCCGCGCCAAAAGCGCCGAATGTCGTCGCGGAATCGGCCATTCCATTCCGCCCAACGCTCATCGCCAAACGAGCCAACTTGGTATGCTCCGGCGGCGTCCCAGGCTTCCGCGATGATTTTCGTGTCGGCCAGTAGCGGATCCTCGGCGATCGCTTCCAATAGCGGCGGATTGGGAACGAGGTTGCCAAAGCGGTCGCGGCTGAGAATCGAAGCCAAGTCGAAGCGGAAGCCGTCGACGTGGTAGTTGTGTACCCAATGCCGCAGACAGTGGAAGATCATCTCGCGGACAATCGGGTGGTTGCCGTTCACCGTGTTGCCGCACCCCGAGTAGTTTTTGTAGGCTGCGCCCTGGCCGAGCATGTAATACACCTGGTTTTCCAGGCCTTTGAAGCTCAGCGTCGGTCCGCGTTCGTTGCCTTCGCAGGTATGGTTGAAGACAACATCGAGGATCACCTCGATGCCCGCTTGATGCAACGCCTTCACCATTTGCTTGAACTCGACCACCTGATGGCCCGGCGCCGGACTGGCCGCGTAGCCGCTGTGCGGAGCGAAGAACGCGAGCGGATCGTAGCCCCAGTAGTTCGTCCGCCGCAGTTGCTCGCCGTAGAAACCGCCGGTGGGAAACTCGTGCACCGGCATCAATTCCACGGCCGACACGCCCAGCGACTTCAAGTAGGGAATCTTCTCAATCACGCCGAGATAGGTTCCGGGAAACTCGACGCCGCTCGATGGACTGCGGGTGAACCCCCGAACGTGCATTTCGTAGATAACGGTTTCCGAAATTCCGTGCCGTAAATGACGATCGCCTTCCCAATCAAAATAATCGTCCACGACCACGCATTTCGGCGGCCGCACCACTCCATCGAAACTGGGTAAAAACCGCCCGGCAAGCGCCTTGGCGTACGGGTCGACCAATCGAGCGCGGCCGTCGAACAGCAAGCCCTTCTCCGGGTTGTATGGTCCGTCCGCCTGGAAGTGATACAACGTGCCAGGACCCACGTTCGGAACAACCACGCTCCAGATGTCGCCCCAGCGGTCCGTCTTCGGATGAAACGCGACCACCTCGGACGGTTCGGCGTCTTCCACATTATCGTACAGCAACAGCCGCATCGCCGCCGCGTTGCGGCTAAAGACAACGAACTGTACGCCTTGATCGTGGATCACCGCGCCATATGGCAGGGCGTGCGTGAACTGCAACACGGGATGCGTGGATCGCATAAGCATGTCGAGCCTCCGTCCGCCTGCTGGAACTAAGGGTCGTTGTTTCTTCGCCACTTGATGACAACGGCCAACGATAGCTACCGAGTTGAGAAAGTTCGCTAGTCTCCTCCTTAAAGTTCACCGAATTCCTCTTCCTGGATTCACTTGGCGCCCGTCAGCGAATCTGTAACGACATCGGCGATTCGACCGTCGATTCGACTGCGATTCGACGGACGGGAAGCCCGGGCCGGGCCGCGGACTTGCAATCCGTCGCCAAGTGAACTCGAAGCCGTTGCGAGTAAATGCCATCCCGTCCGTTAGACGGACTTCCTCGTCCGTCGCAACGCTCAATGCGACGGACTGGAAGTCCGTCGTACAAGGAGGGGGGCCTGGAACGGCATCGCCGATCTTGACGCTGCGACGGTCTGGAAGTCCGTCGTACAAGTTGAGTGCAACTCGCTTACTTCGTCGTCGACTGCGATGTTGGCGGGGACAGTTCCAGGAAGACGTCTAGCGTTTGGCCGACGAAGAGGTGCTTGGGCGGATTTTCCACGGCGTAAATGACTTGCAGCACCCGGGTGTCGACTCGTTCGGTGTTGTCGCTGGTAAGCCAACGTTTGGGTTGCACGAATGGCTCGACCCGCACGAATCGCAACCGCAGCGGCTGGCGATCGCCGCCACGGATAAACGCTTGAGCCGACGCGCCGGATTGGAAGCGGGGCAAGTCGTTCTCGTCGATTTCCGCCCGCACGTGAAGTTGCCGACTGTCGCCAAGCAACACGAGAGCTTGACCGGGACTCGTCCCGACATATTCGCCCGGACGCACGTTCACTCGCAACAGCACTCCGTCGACCGGCGCGCGGACAAGCGACCGTTCCAGTTCGGTGCCGACTTGCTCCAGTTCGGCGCGGGCCAGTTCCACTCGGGCGCGGGCCACGTCCAGGTCTTGGCGCCAAGCGCCCGCGCGGAGCAACTGGTCGTCGGCTTGGGCCCTCGCTAATTCCTGGCGGGCGACTTCCAACTTCAATTGCCGTTCGACATTCTGTTCCTCTGTCACGACGCGGGCGGCGATCAACCGTTCGCTGCGGGCCGCTTGGTCTTGCCACAGTCCCACATTGGCTTGGGCCGCGCGAACTTTCGCCTCGCTCGCGGGAAGCTCTTCGGACCGTGGCAGCGCGGCCAGCCTCGCAAGCTCGGCTTCCGCCACTTTCAGCTTCGCGGCGCACAACGTCTGCTGGGCTTCAAGATGGCGGTCGTCGACCCGGAACAGCGGTTCGCCCGCCCGCACGAGTTGACCGACCCTGTCGGGCGTCGCTATCAGTTCGCGAATGACACCGGGCAGCGTCGTGCCCACCGCGATGTTTTCCGTCTTCGCCTCGACAAGCCCATACGCGGCGATCGTCTGTCCAAACGGATTGCGGGATGGCGTCAACGGCGGCTCCGAACGCGGAATGGCGAACACGCGTTCGGAATAAAAACTGTGGAACAAGCCGAAGCCGAGCATGCTGGCGGCGGCGGTCGGCAACACCAACTTGGAAATCCAACTACGCATCGCGGTCACTCCACACGGTCGACACGGCCATCCTCCATGTGGATTCGGCGGTCGCCAAACTCAAGCACGCGAGCGTCGTGCGTCACCACGATCACCGCCCGGCCCGGCTGCACCGCCACGGCTCGCAGGAGTTCCATCATACGTTGGCCCGACTTCGCGTCGAGCGCCGCGGTCGGCTCATCGCATACCAAAAGCCGCGGTTCGTGGATCAAGGCCCGCGCAATCGCCACTCGCTGCTGCTGGCCGCCCGACAACTGCATGGGCAACGAATCGGCCTTTCCCGCCAGCCCGACTGCGTCCAACAGTTCCCTCGCTCGGGCCACCGCCTGCCGTCGCGCAACGCCATTGATGACCAACGGAATCGCCGCGTTCTCCGCCGCCGTCATCGTCGGCAACAAGTTGTACTGCTGAAAGACGAAACCGATATGCTGGGCGCGAAACCGCGCGAGTTCGCTGCTGGATAGCCGCGACAGGTCGCGCCCGAGCACTTCGACAGCGCCCTCCGTCGGTTCCAGTAGACCAGCGATCAGCGAGATGAGCGTGGTTTTGCCGCATCCCGACTCGCCCACCAATAACGTCAATTGGCCGGCGAACACTTCAACATCCACACCCCGCAGCGCGATGGTTTTCGTATCGCCCACGCCGAACTGCTTGACGACCCCGCGACACCGCACCGCCGACTCGAGGATCGGGATCGGCTTGACCCCGCCCTGTGGCTCGCTAGCCGTGACAAGTGGACGGGCATCGTTGGCGGATGGCATGTCACACCTACTTTTTCCGCCAAACGCGAACCCGATGGTTCTCGCTGTCGCCAATCAGGATCGAGCCATCGCGATCGATCGCCACGCCATGCGGCCGCGCCAATTGGCACTCGAAAGGGCGGGGACCGTCGGGCCCATCGCCGCGGTGGCCCGTACCTACCAACAATTCCAGGGTGCCGCGGGCCGCGTCCAGATAACGGACTGAATGCGATTCCGTATCGGCCAAGTAGACGTTGCCAGCCGGATCCAGCGCGATTCCCTTCGGTCCCGATAGCGTCGCCATCAACGCCGGCCCGCCATTGCCCGTGAAACCCGACTTACCGGTGCCCGCCATCCGGCGGATGGTGTTGGTTTTTGGGTCGAGCACCACCACGGCGTTGCCTTCGCGCAAGGCGAGCCAGCAGCGGCCGTCGGCCGCGAACATCACCGCTCGCGGGCCGTGCAACGGCGAACCGCTGATGGGAGCCCCATCCGGCGCCGTCTTCTTCTCGCCATTGCCGCTCCATGTGGAGATCACACCAGTCTCCTTCGCGACGCGACGCAGGCGATGGTTCAAGATGTCGCAAATGAAGAGATCGCCGGCCGTATCGAACGCCAAGCTATGCGGCGCGTTGAGCAACGCTTTGGCGGCCGGTCCACCGTCGCCGGCAAACCCCGGCTTGCCACTGCCCGCCACCGTGCTGATCACGCCCGTCTTGGCGTCCACGCGGCGGACGCAGTGATTTCCCAGTTCGACGAAATGCAGATTACCGGCCCCATCCCAGGCCACCTCGTAGGGCTGATTGAGCGAAGCTTGGATCGCCGGTCCACCATCGCCTCGATACGCCTTCGCCCCATCCCCCGCGTACGTCGAAATGATCCCATCCGGGCTGACACGCCGCACCCGATGATTGTCCATATCGCAGATGTAAAGGTAGCCATCCGGTCCGCGAGCAACTCCGTAAACATTGTTCAGCTGCGCTTGCGACGCCAGTCCGCCATCCCCTGAAAACCCTTTGACACCCGTGCCCGCAAGCGTTTCGACCACGCCTTCGCGGGCGACGGCGTCAGTGACGCCGCTCAACGAGACCGCGATGGCGCCACAGGCCAGCAATGCCCAGAAGGTGAAGCGGCGAGCGGCGAGGGGCCAGTCATGGCTGACGCTCCGTCCATGTCCGGCCACTCGCGAGTCTTTAGTTCCGGCGAAACAGCGGTGGATATACAGAGAGACGGACATCGATCGTGTTCCTTCCAATCAGCGGGACCGGCAAGTTGCGAGGCGAGCGATCAAACCATCGTCCGCGAATCGATCTGCCGTGGATTTTAGCAGGGAACGGAGGGAATGGCGGAGGCTTTCGCTAGGAACCGTTTGGGTTCTCGCCTATACTTCCGGCATTGGATAAACGGGAACGCGGTTGCGGCTGCCCGCGAGTCGGCGTTCTTTGACTAGGTGGGGTAGATCAGCAATCTCTTCGGGGAAGCCGGTTATGAATTCGCTTGGGGGCGCGGTTAAGACCGCAGGCGTGACGGGACGGCGGACGAGTGGAGCGGGGCGTTGGGCCTTTGCCGCTACGCTCGCCACAGGCATGGCGGCGGCCATCATCGGCCAAGCGGTGGTCGCGGGCCGGACGGCCTTCGCCGCCCCCACGCCGGCGCAGCGCGAGGAAATCGCGGCACTCGGCACCGCCATCACTCGGGCGGGCAATCTCTACAAACAGGGGAAACACGCCGAATCAGGCGCGGTGGTCAAGGAAGTTCAGGCGAAGGTGGAAAAGCTGGCGGCAAGTGACAAGTCGCTCGCTTCGTTCCTCGAGCCGCTCTTCACCAAGCTGGAACGCGCCCACGCGGTGTTGGAATTGGAAGGCGTCGAACTGCCGCCGCTGAAGAGGCCGGGCGACATTGAACCGGAAGCCAAACCGGCGGCCGGCAAGCCTGGCGCCGGTCCCCCAACCGGAGCCGTCAGCTTTTCCAAGCACGTCGTCCCGATCCTGATCGGCAAGTGCGGAAACTGCCATGTGAACAACGCCCGCGGCAATTTCAGCATGTCAAACTTCGCTGTGCTCAAGAAAGGCCCGCCCGGAGGGACCGTAATCTTCCCCGGTGATCCCATCGGTAGCAGGTTGATCGAGGTGATCGAGAGCGGCGATATGCCGCGTGGCGGTTTGAAAGTTTCCGCCGACGAATTGACGACGCTCAAGAAGTGGATCACGGAAGGCGCGAAATACGACGGCCAGAACGAACAGGATGGTTTGGCGAGCCTGAACGCGGCCGCCAAACCGGACGCCGCCCCGATGGTCGCGGTGATGGAAGCCACCGGCAAGGAAACGATCAGCTTTGCCCGCGACATCGCCTCCGTGATCGCCAATAACTGCACATCGTGCCACGGCATGATGCGGCCTCGGGAAAACTTCAGCGTTGTCAGCTTCACGTCGCTGCTCAAGGGCGGCGACAGTGGCGCGCCGATCATTCCCGGCAAGCCCGAGGAAAGCTTGCTGGTGCGGAAATTGAAGGGAACGGGCGGCGGCCAACGGATGCCCGTCAATCGCGATCCGCTCTCCACCGACGTGATCGCCAAGATCGAAAAGTGGATCCTCGAAGGTGCTCGCTTCGACGGCGGCGATCCCGGCCAAGGACTGGCGCAAGTCGCGGCGCTCGCCCGAGCAAAAGGCGCGACCCACGCCCAGTTGAGCGAGGACCGCGCGAAGCTGGCTGGCGAAAACTGGCGGCTCGGCATGCCGAACGCTGCACCGACGCGTTTCGAGTCGGCGAACTTCCTTGTGCTCGGCAATGTCGGCGAAGCGACGTTGCAAGACATCGGAGCTCGCGCTGAGGCGATGGCCCCCAAGGTCGCCACCATCTTCAAGGCCCCGCCCGAAGAACCGCTGATTAAAGGCCGCATGACGCTGTTCGTGTTCGGCGAACGGTATGACTACAGCGAGTTTGGCCAGATGGTTGAACGCCGCCAGATTCCCAAGGAATGGCGTGGACACTGGCAGTTTAATACGGTCGACTCGTACGGCGCGATCGTGCCGCCCCGAAACGACGATTACTCGCTGGAACTGCTGGTCGCCCAGCAACTCGCCGGCGCCTACATCGCCAGCCTTGGCAAGACGCCGCGATGGTTCGCGGAAGGCGCGGCCCGAGCCGCCGCCGCGCGGCTCGATCCGGCCGACGCCCGAGTGGCCAAGTGGAACGAATCCCTGCCCGAAGTGCTCGCCGCCATGAATTCACCGGATGACGGCGTGAACGGCAAGCTCGCTCCGGAAATGAACGATGTCGCCAATTACAGCTTCGTCAACTTCTTGATGAACGACAAACGGTTCCCGAAACTACTCGATCCACTCAAGAAGGGGGCCGCGTTCGACAAGACGTTCGCTGACGCGTTCGGCGGCAGTCCGGGGCAAGTGGCCGAAGCTTGGGTCAAGAAGCCCGGAATTAAGACCCGACCGGCCACAAAAGCCAAGAAGAGCTAGCCAAGCGGGTTCGCCATGACGCATCGCAAGCCGCATATTCCCGTGAAACAGTGCGAAGTTTGCGGCCGGCCGTTCGCTTGGCGGAAGAAATGGGAAAAAGTCTGGGCGGAGGTCCGATATTGTTCGGACCTGTGCCGCCGACAGTCCCGCGCGACGCGTCAATCGCGGCGTTAATCGAAACTAAAAGATTTGCCGAACTTGGTTTATCGGGCTCTAATCATCGTTGGCGCAAGACGGCCGCGACGCGAGAACGTGCTTATGACAACCCGCGTTGAACAGATCGCCGAGCAGGTGAAGTCGCTCCCTCTAAGTGAGCTTGAAGAACTGCTGTCTTGGCTCGCCGAGTTCGAAAACGGCCTAGTCGATTCGTGGGACGCGGAGATTACGCAAGATTCACAGTCCGGGGGTCGGTTGCAAAGCGTTCTGGATCGCGTGCGCCGTGATATCGCGGACGGAAGGACGAAATTGCTTGACGAAGTCATTAACCACGGGTGACTTCTGGTTGGCCTACAGGTCTCTTCCCCCAGAGGTCAAAACAAGGACTAGGGCCGCATATCGGCTGTGGCGCCGTAATCAGCGTCATCCGTCGCTGCGTTTCAAGAAATGCGGTGAAGTCTGGTCGGTCCGAATTGGAAGTGGCTATCGGGCGTTGGCGATACTGGAGGGCGATACGTTCTTTTGGTTCTGGATCGGCGTCCATGACGACTACGAGCGGTTACTTTCTCAGTAAAACCCTGAATGATGGGTGGTGTCGATTGGCTCAACCACTAGATAACGTCGGAAACGCCTTCGGCATCATGCACGCCTTTTGATGGCAAGGTTGCCCCGAACATCATCGCCTCGCCCCAAACAACGGACTTCCTAGTCCGTCGCTGCGTTGCTTAGCGCCGCGAACGAAGGCCGAATTAGAAGAGGGGCGGGTGTCCTAGTTGGCGCCGCACCACTGCCCATTGACCGGCGTGCATCAAGGCATGTGAGCCTTGCAGCGAGAAGACAGATCCGACTGTTGGCGCGTAAGGGATCCCGGTTGGCTGGTCGAGATCGGAATCGGAAAGCTTTTCGAGCGCGGCGAGCGTCGCAGCCCGTTGTTCACTGGCCGCTGAAAGCAATTCAGCCTTCGAACAAAATTGGCTCGCGTCATCGCAGCCAGCTGTTTCCTTCGCGTATTTTTCGGCGAAGCCAGCGGGCAATGTTGGCATCGCAGCGGGGCAGGCTTTGCCCACCATTTGGTTCTCCGCCACGATTAAATGTCCGACCTGCCAATTGATGTGGTTGATGCCTGGGCTGGCGCGACGCATCAAGTCGGCGTCCGAAAGGCCCTCGAGATAAGCCGAAAACACCATGTGGCCAGTGTCCAACGACAAGCGAATCGCTTCACGGGAATTCATCGAGTTACGGCTCCTGGGTTGCCTGTTCTCCGGCGATGGAAACTCCACCGGGGTTCGGGCTCGCGAAAGGTAGGATACGATCTAACGCCCTGAGCGCGGCTTTGCTTTTCGCAGTAGCCCGATCCAAGGCCTCGTTCCGCCTCCTTTTTAATGGGCATCCGGCACCGAGGCAACGGCGCGGGTGACGGTCCTGTTTCGAGGACCGCTACGTGACAGAGAAATCTCCCTCGCTTAACATTCGAAGGCGTCGACTCCAATGTGGTGGCGATCGAGTCTGGAGTCTGGAGTTGGGAATCGGGAGACTGGAGTGGGGAGGCCGAAAACCGACGGTCACCCGTCACCCGCCACCCGTCACCCGTCACCCGCCACCCGTCACCCATCGCCCTTCGCCCGGAGCGTTTTCAACCATGCGTGAGTTATCGCCCACCCGATGCTCGACGATAGAGCGGCTGTGTACGGTTGCCATACTCACGACAGTCGTTTTATGGGCGTGCCCTGAGGTCGTTAGGGGCATCGAGCCACTTGCGGCGACGTTCGCGCCTGCCGACCCGCCGGTGTATTTGTCGGGCGAGCTGGTGCTTGTCGATCCGATCAATCGTCGTGGCGCCATGCGGATCGACGGCGACGCCAACGGTCGCTACCAAGACGGCCCGCTGCACTATTTCGCCTTGCTCCCGTATGGCATGGTCCGCTACCACGGAGCGCCAGCCGAGCTTCGGGATGTGCCGTACGGGACGCATTTGCATGGATATTTTCATCGCCCGCCGGCTGGCGACGAGAACACGATTCCGCCGGTCCCCACCGAGCAGCGCCGACATGAAATCCCCCAGAACCACGCGATTTCTTTGGCGGATGATTTCAGCCATTATGGTGGCCAAGGGCAAGCTTGGAGGATCGTCGCGCACGACACAAAGAAAAATAAGTTGGATGTCGAGCCTACTGGGAAAATCGTAAAGGATGGAATCCAAGGGAAATACACCTTGGATATTGATAGCGTCGCGCGCATTTGGAAGCAGCGGGCCATTGTGGAACTCGAAGCGATCCAGCCGGGCCAGGAAGTACAATTGAATTTGGCCTGGGCGGCAGTCGGCTCGCGGGACAAGGAATTCTCGATCGCCGATCTGTGGCTTGACGATGCCAGCCAACGTATGGCGACCGAGTTGCAACGGCGGCGACACGTGCGTTTCCAGCAACAGCGATGGATTCCGGCGCGCGTCGACCATGTCGAGCATTTCGACTACGGAGGTGGTGAGGTGACGCTAACGCTGGTCGGTGGCATGGACGCGTCGCTGTACGAGGATCTCCGAGCGACTCAAAAGACTGGCTTTTGGGTCGCGGCAGCGGACAAAACGTTGCGGACGTGGTTCCATCGGGGCGATCGCAAAGTAGGCAAGGTATCGTCATGGACGGAAGCGACCGATCCGCCGGCAGGCAGTAGCGGTATTCAGATAAAACTTAAATTCGCCGAACTGCTGGAGGGATACCGCCCGGGTCGGTACGTGCGGGTGAAGAGCGAACGCTGGGCCTTTGTAACAATGCCTCCGGAAGAACGGATCAAATTCCCGGACGACTTGCGACGGGCCGCGACCTTGACGCTTCCATAACCTTCCAAATCGTTTTCCTGGTGATGTGACGCCCGTTTAGCGGACAAGGGGAGCAACGAGCCATGAACGTGAATCTCTGGCCCAAGTTCTCAAAGCTGGCATGCGTTGTTTTGTTGGTCACGGCGGCGACTTCCGCCGTCGTTACTCGGGCCGTTGAGCCCACGTCTTTCGACGCGGCTACGCGAGCGTTCTTACAAACCTACTGCGCTCGATGCCATTCAGCCGGCAAGTCCGAGGGCGGCTTTCGACTCGATAAGCTTAGCCACGATTTCACCGATCAAGATGTGGCTCAGCGATGGGGCGAAGTGGTGTTTCGCATCAACAACGGCGAAATGCCCCCGCCGAAGGAACCGCAGCCAAAGGCCGCCGAACTTGGCGGCGCTGTCGACGCGATCTCCACCCGCGTCAAAGAGGGCGAGGCCGCGAGGATGGCGCGTCGAGGACCGGTCGCCCACTATCGTCTGAGCCGTGAAGAATATGGCCACACCATCTACGACCTTCTTGGCGTCTATTACGACGTGACGATCCCCGGCGCGTTAAACGATGATCCACGGTGGCATGGTTTCGATCGTATCGGATCGCTACTGACACTCTCGCCATCCCATGTCGATCGCTATGTGCGGGCTGCGGAAACGGCCATCGCCCGCGCCTTTCCCACAAAGCCGCCCGAGGCCACGGCCAACCGCCGGACAGCCGACGACGGGCGTTGGCGCGAATTGGGACTGCCAGGCCCCAAACGCTGGGCGATATGGCCGGGACACAGCCAATCTTTGGGGCAAATACAATATGCCGGTTTATACCGCGTGCGGTTGCGTTTGAGCGGCTTACCGTCGTTCCGAGGCCGTCTTCCGCACCTGGCGCTGTGGCATCAGGGGATGAAGCGGTCTATCGCTGGCCAAGATGTGTCCGCCGCCGAGGATCGCCCCATCGATTTAGCCATCGAGGCGTTTCTGCCTGAGGGTGGTTATAACGTAATGAACCAGTCTCCCGGAATGCTGGCCGACGGACAAACGCCGCCCATCGTCCGTGAAGCATTTGTCAACACAACGATCAGTCGCGAGACTCGGCCCAATGGCTACAAACAGTTTGACGACGAGGGGCGATTGATATTTCCCTTGTTGATTGTCGATTCGATCGAGCTAGAAGGACCTATCGCTTCTCCGTCTGACGTGCGTAAACGTGAAGGCATACTGCCAACCGCCTTGGCGCCGAGACAGGCGGGGGCGACGGGTACGACGGCCAATAGGGACCCAGCGGGCACCGCCGTAACAGCCGCGAGCGGCACCCGCGCGCGGCACCCCGACACCGTGGATGCCCTGATGCGGTTCGCGTCGCGGGCGTGGCGGCGGCCGATCACCGACGCCGAACTTGAGCGATACGTGCGATTAATCGAGCGGGAACTGGCGGCCGCGGAGGTTTTCGATTCCGCCTATCGCACCGCTTTAGTCGCCATATTGTCTTCGAAGAGTTTTTATTATCTCGAAGAAGGCTCGGCGGACCGTCGCCGTGACAAGGTCAACGACTGGGAATTGGCGTCGCGGCTGTCGTATTTTCTGTGGAGCTCTCTGCCGGACGAACAACTGTTCGCCGCGGCGGCGGCCGGCAAGCTCCACGAGCCCGCGACGCTAAAGGCCCAGTTGCGGCGGATGCTCGACGATCCCAAGGCCGAGCGGTTCGTTAGCTCGTTTCCGAAACAATGGTTGCAATTGCACCGGGTTGGCCAGTTTCCCGCCGACCCCGAGCTTTATCCAGACTACGACAAGTGGCTGGAACAGAGCATGGTGCTGGAGACGGTGGGTTACTTCGACGCCGTGTTCCGCGGCAATCTGTCGATTCGCGAATTCCTGGCGTCGGATTGGACGTTGCTCAATCCGCGGCTGGCATTGCATTACGGTTTGCCGCCCATGTCGGAGCCCGGTTTCCGGAAGGTGGCGTTGCCGCCTGAAAGTGGCCGTGGCGGACTGCTAACGCATGCCTCGGTGCTTTCACTCACTTCGGATGGCACGCGGCATCGGCCCGTGCATCGCGGCGTTTGGGTTTCCGAGGCGATTTTCGGCCGGACACCTCCGCCGCCTCCGCCGAATGTCGAGCCGCTCGCGCCCACGCCAAGCGACAGACCCAAGGCAACCATCCGTCAGCAGTTGGAGGCGCACGCGACGCATGCCATTTGCGCTTCATGCCACGCGAAAATCGATCCGCTCGGATTCGCTTTCGATAACTTCGACGCGATTGGCCGGTGGCGGACCGAGGAACTGGTCAGTGGCGGCCAAGGAGCCAATCCGCCGGTCGACCCAAGCGGTCGGCTGCCGGATGGTCGCGAGTTTCGTGGCGCGGCCGACTTCAAGAAACTGCTGTCACAGGATTTGGATCGGTTCGCCGAAGCGTTTGCGGAACAGCTGGCGACTTACGCTTTGCGGCGCGTTATGACCATCGACGACCGACCGCGGCTACGGGAGATCGCCGCTGCCAGCAAGTCCGGCGATTACCCTTTGCGAACCGTCATCGAAAACCTGGTGCTCTCCGACCTATTCCAGCAGCGTTAAAATCGGTTTTCGAATTATTGCTCGTGTTGGTTGGCCAACGATCGAAGTGGCGAGAAGTCGATGCCATACCAACGTGAGTTAAAATAGCTCGAAGAACGACTCTTTGTCCAAATGTGGAATATAGGCTTTAGGCAATTTCGCCAGTGGCTGCGGCTCCGCAAGCGGTAGCCAGTCATCGATTGCGCTCCGATAGCACCAGCGTTCTAGCGAAAACAGCATCGTTTTCGGGTCCTGAAGTGTGAACCGCTCGGAAAGACGTGTTTGGAGTGCGGCGACCCACGGGCGCCGCTTTCACCGGGCCGACATTTCGAGTGATGCAAATTCGCGAGTTAAAAAAAGCGGTACCCGAGGGCACCGCACTTCAAAGACGTCGCCGACGACTCGATCAACACAGCGGAAAACGCCTGGATCGGAAAGACGTGTTTGGAGTGCGGCGACCCACGGGCGCCGCTTTCACCGGGCCGGACATTTCGAGCGACGCAAATTCGCGAGATGAAAAAGCGATGCCAAGGGCACCGCCCTCCAAAGAAGTCGCGGTCGAATTGATCAACCCAGCGGAAAACGCCTGGATCGGAAAGTCGTTTTTGGAGTGCGGCGACCCAGGGGCGCCGCTTTCACCGGGCCGGACATTTCGAGCGACGCGGATTCGTGAGTTAAAAAAAGCGGTGCCCGAAGGCACCGCACTCCAAAGA
>JBJTOW010000437.1:0-6869 GCA_046074805.1 Planctomycetota bacterium
CTACTTTTACTTCTTCTTATACTTATACTTCAAGTTTTACTTATACTTATACTTATACTTATACTTGCTTTTGCATGCGGCGGAAGGCGATTACCCCGATATTAAGCGGCTGGGCGCCAAGTTCGGTCTGGAAACGACGCTCGCCGCCGTCCAGGTGCTCGATCAAGCCGTGACCAAAATGCGGCATAGCTTCCATGCCCGCGTGCTGCTCGAAGTCGCCGTCGTGCGCATCTGCAAGCTGGAAGATCTCGAGGAACTGGCTCAGCTCGCCGCGAACCTTCAGGCGGGCGGCCCCTTGCCGGCAGCGCGCCCGAGCGTTTCCACCACCGTACCTGGCGTTAGCCCGCCTCGCGCCGTGGAGCCTGCCGGCAGCATCGCTCCTCCGGCCAACACGCCCATGGGCGGCACATCCGCTTCCGGGGGCTTACCCACGAGCGCGGAAAAAAAAAAGGTAGCTGAATCCGCCGCCGACGATGACTCGTCGTCTGCCATGTCCGTGTATTCGTCCGAGTCTTCGTCCGAGTCTTCGTCCGAGTCTTCGGCTTCGTCTTCGCCCTCGACTTCCGGTTCTCAAGTCGCTCCGGTTTCAACTGCGACGTGGGCCGACGAATCGCCGACCAGCGGATTACTCGGCCCATCTGGGATAGACCAGCCGCCGATCGATGGTTCCTCGATTGATCATCCCCGCGGTCCGCTGCCATCTGTGGAATCTGGGCTGCCGGGTGCTCCCGTGACGAAGGCCGTGACGCCGTCGCCTGCCGTGACGCCGTCGCCTGCTGTGCCGCCGTCGGCCGTTGTGCCGCTTCCGCGTCCGTCGCCAGACACGGGTAACGCGCGACAGCTATGGGAAGCGGCTCTCAATCAACTGGAGGATATGACGGCCGACTTTGGCCGAGGTTACTCGACGGTCGCGTTCGCCGACACCGATCGGCTCGTGGTGGGCTTTCGACCGGAATACAATTTGCAACGTTCGTCGTGTGAGCGGCCGGATCGAAAGCAAAAAATCGAACAATCGCTCGCGCAGGTGGCCGGGCGGACGGTCCGAGTGGAATTTGTGGCAGTGGCCAGCGAGTCAAAGGCGGTCGAACGAAAGGCGGGGCCCGTGTCGCGGGTCGCCCGCATTCGGGAACGTGAAAAACATCCGATGGTGCAGCAGGCCCGGTCGATGTTCGACGCCGAAATCGTCGATGTCGTCGAGCCGAAGGTGGAAGGCGGCTGATTGGTGCCCGACAGGTTACATTGCGTTTTTCAAGCAATCCGCGATCTGACTTCGCTCAACCCCAACCGAACGCGACACCAACCGCATCCGACAAGCTCGAAACGCAGCCCTTACCATAACTCCCACCGCAACTCGATCCAGGCACACTCGATCCGGCCAGACATTCACGAAGGGCGATTGAACAGCGATGGCGCAGATTTCGGAATCGGTAACTCGCGTGATCGAGGAGTTCAGCAAGCTACCGGGCATTGGCCGGAAGTCCGCCGAGCGGTTGGCGTACCACGTGTTGCGGGTGCCGAAGACCGAGGCGTTGGCGCTGGCGGACGCGATTCGCAACGTGCGGGAAAATGTTCATTATTGTCGAGTTTGCTACAACTTGGCGGAAGGCGATGAATGCGCGGTGTGCCGCGATCCACAGCGGGATCGGTCGCTGCTGTGCGTGGTCGAGCAGCCGCGGGATTTGATGGCGCTCGAGCAATCCGGGGCGTTTCGCGGCCTCTACCATGTCCTGCTCGGAAAAATCGCGCCGCTTGAGCAGATGGGCCCCGAGCAATTGACGTTGGAGGCCTTGGTGGATCGGGTCCGGCTAGGTAGTTTCAAAGAGGTGATCATGGCCACAAACCCTACGGTCGAGGGCGATGGCACCGCGCTCTACATTTCCAATTTGCTGGCCGATTATCCGGTGAAGCTCACCCGGCTTGCCCGCGGCATCACCACCGGCAGCATTCTGGAGTACACCAACAAGGAGATACTCGCCGACGCCCTGTCAGGCCGGCAGAAGTTCTGAGTTGTCCCATGCGTTTGTCCCTAGGCCTGGAAGCTCGGCAGGTTCAAGTCCAGAAGCTGGCGCCGCGGATGATCCAATCGATGGAGATCCTGCAGCTGCCGATGCTGGCGCTGCAAGAGCGTATCGACCAGGAATTGTCCGAAAACCCGCTGCTGGAATTGGCTTCTCCCGGCGATGGCGACGGGACAGGAGATGGCGATCGCTCCGGCGACGGCGATGGCTCCGACGCTGGCGGCAGCGCCAGCGATAGCACGCGGGAAACCGACAGCTCCAGCGGCGACGCGAACGGCGATTCGGGAGACTCGGGGGCGGACTCCCGTAGCGATCTCGGTGGCGATGCCAACTCGACGACACCGGACGACGGCGACCGAACGCTGGGCGATGATCGCGGCGATGACCGCGGCGAAGATCGCGCGGAGGGCGAGCGGGAGATGGTGGTCGACACGGCGCAGGCGACCGATGATTTCGAACGCCTGCTTGACCTGGACCGCGAAGTCCCCGATTACTTCGACGAATCGCCGCGGCGGTCCGTCAATCGCTTGGATGAGGACGCGGAACGACGCAATGACGCGATCGCCAACATTGAATCCCGCCCCGAGACGCTGAACGATCATCTCCTACGACAGCTGGCCGACGTCGACTTAGATGATGAACTGAGGGATCTGGCCGAACGTATCATCTCGATGCTCGACGCCCGCGACGGCGGCTACCTACGCGTCAGCCTTCGGGATCTTTTGCCCGCTGATGCCACCGCCGACCAACTCGAGCTTGCGGAATGGGCCTTGGAGGTCGTGCAGCAACTCGAACCGGTCGGTGTCGCCGCCCGTAGCCTTCGCGAGTGCCTGTTGCTGCAATTGCGGCCCGACATGCCGCATCGCGAACTGGTGCGGCGAATCATCGAAAACCATCTCGAGGATCTGCGCGACAACCGCCTGCCGGTGATTCAACGCGCCACCGGCAACTCGATGGACCAAATCAAAGCCGCCTGGGCGGAACTGCGGAAACTGAATCCCCGTCCCGGGGCCCGGTTCGCCGCCGCCCATGTCGCCACCGTGACCCCCGACATTGTGGTCGAGAAAAAGCCGGATGGCCGCTACGAAGTGGTGCTGGAGGACGACCACACGCCCACGCTGCACATCAGCGAATACTACCGCCGGCGGCTCGCCAGCAGCGACGCCTCCACCGAGGAAAAGGAATATATCAAGCGCAAGATCGGCGCCGCGCAGTGGCTCATCGAATCGATCGAACAGCGGCGGAACACGATTATCAAAGTCGCCCAGGCGGTGGTCGACTACCAAACGGCCTTCCTCGACGACGGTCCCGAATACATCCAGCCGCTCAAGATGCAGCAGATCGCCGAAAAGGTGGGCGTCCATGTGACCACCATCAGCCGAGCGGTCGACGACAAATGGATCCAGACGCCCCGAGGCATCCTGCCACTCCGCCGCTTCTTCGTCGGTGGCACCCAAAGCGAGGACGGCGAGGATGTCGCCTGGGACATTATCCGGATCAAGCTGCAGGAAATCGTCGATCGCGAGGACAAATCCAACCCGCTGAGCGATGACGATCTTGTGACTGCGCTCAAAGGCCAAGGCCTGACGGTCGCTCGCCGGACCATCACGAAGTACCGGCAAAAGATGAACATCCCCAGTTCACGGCAACGCCGCGAGTGGGCCAGCGAGTAGCCCTGGGCAACGACGGCCCACGACTCACGGCCCATGACTCACGGCCGATGGTTCGCCGGCTTTCTTTCCCGATCGAGCGAGCGACTTTGCCGCCTGCGCGGGTTTTGCGGGCACGGCATGCCGGTATGGCGAGCCGGGCGGCGAGTGGACGATAGGAACGAGGAAACCGGTAAAACCGTTACTGCCGTCACCTCCCGTCCTTTTGGGGTGTCGCGAAACCGTTATTCGCCGGCTTCGTTGTTGACTCGGTATCCCCACCGGGCTAGCATTTTACCCAAATTACCCGAATTACCGGCTTGCTCGTGTCGCAAACCGCGCAGAGCATGCAGATTGTCGTCGTCTTCAAAATTCGCGTATTCGTCGCCGTCGTTCATCCGTTCACTCGGTTTCACCGCCGCTCGCACGCCACCGCAGTGCAGCTCATCCCAAGCCGTTCGTCGTTTCGGAGTTATTAGCCGTGAGCAATCGCAATCGCAAGCGTCGTTCGTCTTCCCGTTCGCAGGGCCGCTCGTGGGTCCGCAAGGTGCTTGACCTGTTCGGCCGCGACTCGGCGAACGCGCGGTCCGCGACCTCGCGAGTTCCAACTCGGGCGTTGGGGTTCATGGCCGAGCGGTTGGAAGAGCGGCGCGTGATGGCGACGCTCGACTACGTCGCCACGACCGGCGTGATCACGTTGCGGATGGATCCGGGTGACGACATTACGATGACGGTGACAGGCGGAGATCGCATTCGGTTCACCGATGACAATGACAATGCCATCCAACTGTCTGGCGACGCCGCCTCGTTCTTTACCCGTTCTAACCAGGGCGGCACCGCGACCCAGGAAACGGCCACCGCCAATGCCTCTCCCAACGACTCAGGTTTTCGCCAAATCCGTGTTTTGGGCACTGGCTCGACGGAGACGTTCACGGTTGGCACTGTTAGTGACGAAGAGCTTCCCGGCCTGTTCGTTGACGGGGCGGTTGACTTAACCTACTTCGACACGTCCCTGCTCGGGACATTGAACATCAGTTCGAACAGCGTCATTGTTCGAAGCCCCGAAATCGTGTTACAGCAATCATTGACGATTGACACCTGGAATTCGACTCAGCATGGCGTAGTTGAGCTGGATGATCCCGCAAATTTCTACGATTCGATCTATTCGACGGGTGGCAACCATGATTTAACGATCGATGCGGGCGCGATCACGATCAGCGACGTTGGCGATGACGGCGACAACCCACTTGGCAATATCACGCTAAACTCGCTCTCGTGGATCTGGGTTAAGAACGACATTGTCACCAATAACGGCGACATTGAGTTCAATCCAGAAGAAGACGAAGGTGGCGACGGGTATTTCGGCATCATCGTGGGTGGTGATCCAAACTCGACCAAGAAGTACGAAACTCTCGGTGGCGACGTCTTCTTCGATGGGCCTGTCAATGGTCTCGACGCGGGCGCCGAGGAACTGGTGGTCGACACCCGAAACACAGGAGCGACTCAAGCAGGCTCCATCGAATTCAACTTCTCGGTTGGAGCCACGGTTCCGCTCGGGCGGATTAGGCTGATCACGCAGTCCAGCATCCTCAATGACAATGGCACGCCGGGCAATCCAGCTGACGACTTTTTGCAAAACACGTCAGGCCGCGTTGACCTCGAAGGCGGCCTTTTCGCCGACAACGGCCTTACGGGAACCGAAAACGGCGATTTCAACGGTGAAATTGATCTATCGTTGGCCACCGGCGGCATTAAACTGGAAGACGATGTGATCATCACCTCGGACGCCAATCGGGACGGGATTGGCGGACCGGTGGACTTGAGCGGATCGGCGATCAACAGCGAAACAGGTGCCAGCTACAATTTAAGTATCATTGCGCCAGGTTTGGTGACGTTACCCAGGATTGGCTCCAGCAAGTCCGTGAAATCACTGGAAGTTGTCACTAAATCGGCGCTAACCATCAGTGGTGCGATTTTCGCTGACGATTCCATTCGCCTTGTCGTGGTCGATAGCGCCAATGCTGGCCAGAATTTGACAATTGGCGCCGCCGTCGACATTGTTTCCAACTCGGCCGACATTGTGTTGGCGGCTGGAGATAACCTGACGATCGCGAGCACTGCGAAGCTCAACGCGCCGACGGGCGTCTCGATTTCGGCCGACAGCACGGGCACGCAGTCCTACTACGCGGATGGAGCCGACGCGGGTGTCGGTTCGCGGATTGAAATCGCGGGGAACGTGATTGGAACGTTGCGTGTTGGCAGCGGTCCCGACGACGACCTGCTGGTGATCAATTACGCCAACGCGGTGAACATTCCGTTGTCCGCCGCCGGCACGTCCTACGCGGGCGGCGCTGGCTCCGACACGCTGCAAATCAGCAACGGATCTTTCAACACCATCACGAAGACGTTCACGAACGCGTCTTCGGGGTCGGTGAACCTGGACGGCCGGACGATTTCGTACACGGGTTTGGAGCCGGTGCTGCTCGACGTGGGCTCGGTGGCCAATCTCGTCTTCAACTTGCCAGTGGGCGCGAATCCGGACGTGGTGGTCGGGGACGATGTGGGTAGCGCGGCCAACACCTCGGAGATCCGCGGTTCCACCTTTGAAGTGACGACGTTCCGGAATCCGACAAACCAGTTGGCGGTGAACCTGGGTTCGGCTGGCAACAACGTAACGCTTCGACCGCTGGATTCCATCTTCGGATTCTCCGTCAATGGCGGTTCGGGGATCGACAGCATCGATTTCCAATCGGCGGCCGGCCTGGACCAGAGACTAACTGTCACACCGCTCGGCAAGGGATCGGTCGCCGTTTCCCGCGGAGCGGATGCGGTCGTTTTGAATGCGGTTGAGTCGCTCCGGTTGGTGGGGCAAGCGGCTGACGACGATAGCTACGCGATTCTGGGAACGACTGGCGACGACACGTTCAATCTCGTTCCGGGGCCGACTTCCGATAAAGGCTCGATCACCGGCGTCATGAATGACTCCGGCGCGAGCTTCCTGTTGGTACCGGTCAGTTACATCGGGATGGATGTGCAGTCGGTTTACTTTTTCAACCCTGGCACAGCCGGGGTTGAACCCGTGGGCGGCAGTGACACGTTTCTCATTAGCGGTACCGATGGGCTTGATAACGTTTTGGTTATCGATGACGGCACAGGCCGCGGAGCCTTTCTTTCGCTAACCTCGGATGGTTTGCCTTTGGCC
>JBJTOW010000438.1:0-5810 GCA_046074805.1 Planctomycetota bacterium
CGTCATCGCGGCGAGGGCGAAGGAGGCGAGCGATCGGCGGTGGAAGCGGATGGTCATCGTGGGCCCCAGGGGTCAACGGTTCGCGACTTGGCGCGGCCATGAACCTAACGGTGGTGTTGAGCGGACGTTGGTTTGGGTCCGAACCCGGCGTTCAGCTGGGCCGAGCCGTCGACGGCGGCGATCGGAGTTGATCAGCGGCGGTTCGTCGAGGGTCGCGGCGGGGTGGCGATGCGAGTGGAACGTGACGGGAAGGCCGGTTCCTCGAGCCCCGCGTTGCGGGAGATAGCGGCCGGTTTGTCAAACAGCAGGATCGGCGGTGTGCCGAAGTCGATGCCAAGGTTGGTGGTTTCCCGCGACAGGTCGGGGACTCGCGAGCCCATGCGGAGGATCGCCATGGGGCGGCCGAGTTCATCGGCGAGTCGCAAGGCGTCTTGAGCGGCTGGCGCTTCGAAGTATGGCTGGGGACTATTCGCCTCCTGGCGAATTGGCAAGGAGCGCTGGGGATCCTCCAAGTAAATGACTCGCGTGACGTAGCGTCCTTGGATCGCGAGTCCCAGTTCCTCCAGCGTTAACTCGATCGGGATGGGAAACCGCAAAGCCTGTCCGGGCGGCGGGTGCAGTCGGCTGACGACTTCCACAGTCGGAAAGACTTCGTCCGTTTCTTGGTCAGGGATGCGCGAAACCTTGAACCGGTAGACGCCTCCGATCAACATGCCGGCGAGCAGGCTCTCGGATTTGCCCTCGGCGAACGCGCCGTTGACGGCGGGCGAAACCAGCGTGCCCTTTGGCGCGCGGATTTCAACGGGTTGGAAGTAGCCAGGGGTCGGCCCGCCTCGCAAAGCTTGTCCACGCCCGACGACGCCTGGCGGCAAGTCGGCTGAATGAAAGTAATGCTGCGTTCCCTGTTGAGCGTTCAGCAGCGCGGGGCAGAGCAGGGCGGCGCTGAGGGCGGCGGAAAGCATTGGGAGGAGCCGCATTGAAGTTCTCCGGGAAAAGAGCGGCCGCGCGGACCAAGGCCCGCGCGGCCGGGGAGTCAAGGGCGTTCGCTAGTGGACGTGCTCGTGCGATTGGTAGCGAGGAGCGCCGTTCATCTGCGTCGCATGGATCGACTGCTCGCGAATCCATGCCCGCGACGCCGGTGCCGGATAGCTGAAGCCCGGCTGTTGCTTAACGTGCAGCTTGACCTTGCGGGTCGGCGGCGGCATATAGACCGGAGTGTGGTTCCGCATCACATGCTTCTGCAAGCCGGCAGGGGAACCGAGCGGAATGTGGGGCGGTCCCGGGAGTCCGATCGGTGTGCCCGACATCGGCATCCCGTACTGCGCCGTCGTCACTCCGGAGACGTAGTTCGGCAGCGAAGGCGGCATGCCGCCAGGACCACAAGCCGCGGCCGCGAAGCCCGCTTGGTCGCCGCCCATGCCCATCAGCCGCAGTCCGTCGTCGTTCGACCCAGGCAGTTCGACATCCTTGTTGCCCATGCGGATGACGGCCAGGATCGAGCCGCGTCGGTCGGCTTCCACGATCGGATCGGTGCCAGGATCCAGGCGGGTGCTGACCAGCGTTTCCACGCCCGCCAACGCTAGTTCTTGGAACTCGGGATCCGGCAGGTAGATCACCTTAGTTACGAAGTTGCCGGTCAACACTTGATCGAAGTCCTCGTCCGTGAATTGGACGGGGATGGCGTTATGAGCCAGGAACGGCTCGCTTCGCGAGGTCGAAGTCGCGACTTCGATCGTCGGGTAAAGCTCGACGCCTTCCCGGCCCACGATATTCGTCAATTTCAAGCGGTAAATGCCGCCCTGGGGAAAGTTCTGCCGGCCGGGGACGACAAGCGGGGTCGAATCGAATTGGCCGACGCCGCCGACATCCCAGCGAACTTGCATTCCCTCCTGCTTGTGAAACCAGATTTGCGCGGTCGGTTCGGTCGCCGGCATGCCGCCGCCGCCCATACCCACGACCGGCGCCATCGGCTGTTCGACCGGCGGAATCACGCCCGGTCCCGGTCCACCTACGCCTGGCCCCGGTTCCAGCAACTGCTGGGCGGGCGGCAAATTGTATTCCTTGATTCCCGCACAACCGGTGGCCAAAGCCACCGCCATGCAAGCTACCCAATGCCACGCTCGGATCTTCATGATCTCCCCCTCACGGCCCCTTTGGCGAAATCGAACCAGGACGCGCCCAGTTCGGAAGCAATCGGAATTCAGGCGCTGCGATCGCCAAGCCGAAGCCGCGAATTGTGGTTCGCGACGGCGGTACCTGACGTAGACCCGCCGGGGCGAGGGACGTAAAATCCCGAACAACCGGCCATGGGAACGCAGACGTTTTTCTCTGTGAAGGTATGTTCGGCCCTACGCCGCGAAATTCTTTGGCAAAATCCGCACAACCGTCTCATGAGGAACAACTTGCCTAGCTTTCGGGCCGTACTCATGGGAACGGTCCTGGTCGCGGGCTTCGGTTTTTGGCTTTTCCGCCAGGGCGTCCCGCCGAAGGTCGCCGCGTGGCTGCCGAAAACGGTTGCGGGCCGCTTCAGCTTGATGAGCCGCAAGTCCGAGCCGGTGGGTGGGAAAGATTCCCCTTACTTTTGGGGCCAACAGGCCGCCGCTGTAGACGCCGCCACGCCGCTCCCCGGCGGACCGCTGCTCGACGAGGCGGCTCGCCGCTTGGTCGCCCTGCCGCATTGCGAGTGCAAGATTCGCCAACGCGTTGAACTGATGGGGCAGCAGCTCGCCGGGGCGGGGAACTACGCCCAGTTGTCGACCACCGAAGTCGATCGGACCCGGGTCCGCTGGGAGCTGAAATTCCAGGTCGGCGACCGACTCGCCTCGGTCCAGCAAGTCAACGATGGCCGGTTTTTCTGGAGCCGCTTCGACCTTCCGGGTCGCCAGAGCCTTGGGCGAGTGGATTTGCGCACACTTCGCGAAGTCCAGCAACGCGAGTCCAGCATCCCGCCCGAAGCCGCGTTACGCAGTTGGCTTGCGCTCGGCGGACTGTCGAGACTGCTCCAAGGACTCAGCGATCACTTTGAACTGGGCTGGGCCCAGCCCCGCGTCGTCGAAACGACGCCGGTCTGGGTGCTGGTCGGAACGTGGAAGCCCGCGGCGCTTGCGCGGCTTGTTCCCGCTTCCCAACCGCTTATCGAACAACATCGCCCTGTGCCGATCGATCGGCTTCCGTCCCACCTTCCCGATCTTGTGGTGGTGGTGCTCAGCCGCGATCCGCGTCTGCCGCTGTTCCCGTACCGCGTCGAGTACCGTCGGTCACGCGACGGGATGATTCGCGGCACCGAACCGCTCGTGGCGGCCACCAGCGACAACGATTTGAGCGACAACCGCAAGAGCGACAACGACAGCCGCGATAACGGCAAGCCGACCAGGGCAGGGGAGCGGAGCGGGGGAGCGGGAAAGGCGGTGCCCGGCTTCAGCGACGATCCGTTGCAATCGCAACGGCTGGAGAACACGGCGGAGCTTGCCGTGCTCGACCTGTTCGAAGTCAACATCGAGACGCCCCCCGACCCGCAGGGGTTTGTATTCCAGCCGCCGGCCGACCAGCAAGCGCTCGATGAAACCGACCGTTTCCTCGCCCCATGGCTCGCCGCGCTCCCGCCCGCCTCCTAGTTTTTGCTCCTTGGCCCCGAGTCGCCTTTCATCATGACGCTTATTTTCCTCGGCTTGGCGTGTTTCGCGTTCGCCCTGTTGACGATCAATTTATTTCTGGGCCTGTCGATCGGCGATTACAACGGTTCGGCGTCGAACTGGCGCCAGGCGATTTCCGAGGTGCGGGCGATCGAGCGCACGCGGCCCAAGCGGGATGATCCCGAACTGCTTGCGGCCCGCGAACGGCAACAGCGGACGAACGAGTCGATGGAGCCGATGCGTGGACGCGTGCGAGTCCATTGGCTGTTCGGCTTGGCCTCCGCGTTGGTCACGGTGCTGGTGAACAGCGTGACGGTGACATACTTCATCGGCACCAGCCGGTGGTGCAAAGAAGTCTGCGACGCCTACTCGCTCGATCCGGAACTCGCCGCCCGCTGCCTGCGGCTGAAGCGTCGGACTTTCCCGTGGGCGTTTGGCGGGATCATGGCGATCTTGTTAATTGTCGCGTTGGGCGCGTCGTCGGAGCCGGGAAACAGTTTGGCGGAAAATCCCGCCGCCTGGGTCAATTTCCATTTCTTGGCCGCGTTCGGCGGTTTGGCGTTCATCGCAGGATCGTTTTTGCGGCAAGCCAACAGCATTCAAGCCAACTACACGCTCATCCAGTCGATCATGGAAGAGGTGAAGCGGGTGCGTAGCGGACATGGCTTGGAGACCGCCGAGGGAGGAGCCTGAAATGCGGGCATGTGTCCAGCGGGTAAGCGAGGCGAGCGTCACGGTGGGCGACGAGGTAACTGGCCGCATTGGCCGCGGAGTGCTCGTGCTGTTGGGCGTCGGACGGGAAGACCGCGTTGAAGACGCCCAGTATCTCGCGGACAAGATCGCGGGCCTACGGATCTTCGACGACGCGGATGGCAAGATGAATTTATCGCTGGCCGACGTGCGTGGCGGCCTGTTGGTGGTAAGTCAATTCACGCTTTGGGGCGACTGCCGCAAAGGACGGAGGCCGAGCTACATCGAAGCGGCTCCGCCAGAAATCGCCGAGCCGCTTTACGAGGCTTTCATTGGCGCTGTGGGCGCCTTGGGCATACCGACCGCCACCGGCCGTTTCCGCACCGATATGCGGGTCGCGTTGGTGAACGACGGGCCGGTGACATTATTAATCGATAGCCGCAAGGCGTTTTGACCGCCGCGTCGCAAGGAGGCGATCGCCATGGAGACCTACGACATCATTATGCTGGCGCTGTTGGGCGCTGCGACCATTTACGGAGCGTTAAAAGGATTGGCCTGGCAAATCGCGTCTCTTGCCTCGCTGGTTTTGAGCTATCTGGCGGCCTACAAGTTCCGGGGCGAATTGGCGGCGAAGATCGACGCCACGCCGCCCTGGAATGTGTTTCTGGCGATGCTGATCCTGTATGTGGCCACGTCGTCGGTGATCTGGCTGCTGTTCAACGCCGTGGCGACCACGATCGAACGGCTGAAATTCCGGGATTTCGACCGGCAAATGGGGGCGTTGGCCGGATTTGTCAAAGGCGTGCTGCTGTGCGTCATCGTCACGCTGTTCGTCGTGACGCTACTGGGCGAAACGGCTCGGCAATCGGTGGTTCGGTCCAAGTCGGGCGCCTACATCGCCAGACTGCTCCACGATACGGACAGCGTTATGCCATCAGAAATCAAGACCGTGTTGGCCCCGCATATCGCGCGATTGAACGCGGAATTGGACCCGGCCTCCAAGCCCGGGCCGCTTACCGGGACGACCGGCGGCGGTGAACCGCGAATCGCCGGCGGGGATGGCGGCACGGCTTGGGACAAGATCCTGCCGCGACCGCGTCCCGGCACGCTTGATCTGCGACGCGGCGCCGCCAGCAACGACGGCGAGAGCGACACGGATGGGGACGCCAGCGGCGGCGCAGCGGCCATCCAGGACGGACGCGGCGCCGGACGCAGTCCGATCTCGCCATTCAGCCGACGGCCGTTTTGACAGCCGCTCCCGCGGCCGCCTCGACGGCCGACAAACCAACCCATTGGTCAACCGTTTTGCCGGTAAGCCGGTCATGAGAGCGATCGGGAGAGTCAGCGCATCGATGTTCGCGCCACCGGGCAACAGGCGGCGAAAAACCAGGGCTTCAGCCGCCGGGGAAGGCGACCGCGAATATCTGGCAGGAGCCCATTCCGGCCGAAAAACCAAGGGCAAAAACGAACATAAGAAACATTATCGGA
>JBJTOW010000439.1:0-3446 GCA_046074805.1 Planctomycetota bacterium
CGGATCGCGACCTTGCGGC
Source organism: Planctomycetota bacterium (assembly GCA_046074805.1). Classification (GTDB taxonomy): domain Bacteria; phylum Planctomycetota; class Planctomycetia; order Pirellulales; family Pirellulaceae; genus CAIXSC01. Next base: position 20 of record JBJTOW010000439.1, read on the forward strand.
GCGCCTTTCGAGCCACTGCGGCGCCGACCGCGAACCATGGGAGACAGCGATGAGTGTTTCGGAGAGTGCAGAGAACTTGGCGGGGCGCGCGCCGGCTACGGCTACGGCCACAGCTACGGCTACGTCTGTGGCTTCGCCAGCGGCGAGTCGCGGAGTGGCGGCGTCAGGCATCGCGGGACATGGGTCGGTTTGCGAACACCAAGCGTCGATCGACGGGTTGCGGGCGGCGTTGAATCGCACGCTGATCGGCAAAGAGTCGACGGTGGAGATGGTGTTGGCCTGCTTGCTCGCGCGCGGCCACTTGCTGTTCGACGACTTGCCGGGGCTCGGCAAAACGACGCTGGCGAAAGCGTTGGCGCACGCGGTGGGCGGCCGGTTCGCGCGCGTTCAATGCACTCCCGACTTGCTACCCGGCGACGTGACGGGTTTCAACATCTTCAACCAGCGGACCCGCGAATTCGAGTTCCGCGAAGGCCCCGTGTTCTCGGATGTGCTGCTCGCCGATGAAATCAACCGCGCCACGCCGCGGACTCAGAGCGCTTTGTTCGAGGCGATGGCGGAACGCCAAGTGACGATCGATGGACGCACGTACGGGTTGAGCGGCACCTTTTTCGTCATCGCCACGCAGAATCCCGTGGAGAGCCACGGAGCCTATCCGCTGCCCGAGGCGCAGTTGGATCGGTTCGCCATGAAGCTCCGTATCGGCTACCCGGATCCGCGCAGCGAGTTGGCGATGTTGGCGGCCAACGTGGGCGGAAACGGCCAGCCGGCTCCGCCGCCGTCGGCGATCCTCGATCCCCAGCGACTGGACTCGCTGCAACAACACGTGGCGAACGTCGCGGTCGCTTTGCCCGTGCGGCAATATCTAGTGGACTTGGCGGCCGCGACTCGGAGCCACCGCGCGGTTTCGTTGGGCTTGAGCCCCCGCGGATTGTTGGCTTGGCAACGGGTCGCTCAGGCCCGCGCGCATTTGCAGGGACGCGATTTCGTGCTGCCCGACGATGTGCAGGCGGTCGCCGGCCCGGTGCTCGAAGTGCGGTTGGCTGGCGAATTCGAAGCCGCGCCGCGGATCGTCGCCGAGATCCTCGCGGCGGTGAAAGTCCCCGTGTTTTGATCCTGCCAGGAGACAACCGCATGACTCGAAACCTCGGACCACTCGCCGCCCGGCCACGAATCGCTCCGCCGTTCGCAGTTGCTTGCGACGCCCTTCCTGCCAAAGCCCTTCCTGCCAAAGCGCGTCCTGCCAAAGCGCGTTCTGCCAAAGCGCGTCCTGCTGAAACGCGTTCGGCCGATGCCCGTTCCGCGCATCTCGTTATCGAAGTCACCGGCTACGAGCGGACTGTCTGGCTACTGGCGCTGGCGGCGCTGGTGGCGCTGGCCGCGTTAAGCGGCTGCCAGCGGGCGGCGCACGAAGAGCCCGAACATCACTTGCCGGCGCACCGGCCGGCTGATTATCCGGCGGCGATCACGCGTCTGGAAAACTTGCATCAGCAGTTTCTCGCGGTGCGAGCGTCTACGGGCGAGTCACCGGCCGGAGCGTCGAAAACCGGTGAGTCCTCCACGGCTGAGTCATCCGCGGCTGGAACGCTCGTGAGCGGGGGCGAGGTGGCGGAACCGATCGATCCATTCGACGAGTTTCATGATGTGGCGCGGTGGTTGCCCGAGTTGGCTGGCGACAGCGATCTGGGGGAAGCCGAATGGGTGCGGGTGAATCGACAGGCGAAGACGCTGGTCGACGCGTTCGCGCCGGTGCGAGCGGCGGCGGCGGCGGCTCGTCCAAACGCTTACGGCGGGCGGCGGGAGGTGTTCGAGTCCGGCTTGCGGGAGCTTCGCGCGGTCGCGGAGTCCTTCCCGCGCGGCAGGGTTGGGGAGGCGCGGGAATGATCGAGTCGATGGCGTGCGGCGCGGTGATGCGGTTCGTCCAGGCGGCGATCCAGGCATCGCCGACGATACTGATCGGACTATTAGTGGCCGGCGTCTTTCGCCGGTTGCTGGGGCATGAGGGCACTAGGCGCCTGTTTGGCGGCGATACATGGCGTTCCTTGCCGCAGGCTTGGCTGATCGGAATGCTGCTGCCGGTCTGTTCCCTCGGAGTGATCCCCGTGTTGCGGGAGATGCGGCGCGCGGGCGTGTCGGGCGGCGCGATCTTGGCGTTCGGCCTTACCGCGCCGCTCTTCAACCCGATCTCCGTGCTCTACGGGCTTACGCTCGCGGACCCGCTGGTCATCATTTCCTTCTCGCTGTGTTCGCTGCTGATTGTGAACGTGATGGGCCTGGTGTGGGACCGGCTGTTTCCGGGGACGGCGGTTGCCGAAGCCGACCCGCCGCGAGTGGCGGTCGGTGCGAAGCGGATGTTGTCGGTGGCCGAGTTCGCCGCCCGCGACTTGGCGGGACCGTCGACGCTTTACATCGCTGTGGGACTCGTTGGAGTGGCGCTGCTGAGCCTGGTGTTGCCGCCCGGGGCGTTGCAATCGGCGGCCGAAGCGGACGATCCCTGGGCGCCGCTGTTCATGACCCTGGTGGCGATCCCGGCTTATGCCACGCCGATGACGGCGATGGTGCAGTTGGCGTCGATGTTCCAACATGGGAACTCGGTGGGGGCGGCGTTCGCCTTGCTGGTTCTCGGGGCCGGAGCCAATGTTGGCTTAGCGACTTGGATGGCGCGGCACTACGGTTTTCGCCGCTCCCTGGTCTGGTTTGTGTTGTTGTTCGTGGTGGTGGTGGGGCTTGCCTATGGCGTGGATAAGCCGCTGCGACCGCGGGGCGTCGAACCAGCCGGCCACACCCACGCCTTCGACATTTACTGCGCGCCGTTCGAACCGGATGTGGCCGAACCCTGGGCGCTGGCGGCTCGGCAAATCCAGGAAAAGCTGGCTCCGCACGAAATGGTCGCGTTGCTGGCCGTCGGTCTGATCGCCGCGGCCGGAGTCGGCCTGCGTTTCGCCGACCCAGGACGTCGTTTGGACCCGTGGTTTGAACGCGAGTCGCCCCGGCCGACGAAGTACGATATCCGCCTGCCCGGCGCGGTGCTGGGAGGAGTCGCGATCGCCGGCCTGGTCGCGTTGAGCGTCTTCGGTTGCTACGTCTACTATCCGCCGCCGTCCGAGATTTTCGAGGAGCTGAAGTTGGTCAACGCCGAAGTGGTGAGCGCGGCGAGCTCCCGCGATTGGGACACGGCGTTGTACTGGATTCCGATCTACGACGACTGGACCCGGAAATTGCAGGTGAGCGCCGTGCTGCGCGGCGACGGACTATCCGACTATCAGCGAATCAAGGCCAGTATTCTGCGCGACAAACTGGAACTGCTCGAGCACGAAGTCGAAGATCACGAAGTGGAAGAAGCGCGGGAGGCGAGTTTAGCCGTCGGGCGCGCCTACCGGCGCATGCGATTGGCCTACAACCGGTAACGTCCCGCCCGGAAGCGGAA
>JBJTOW010000440.1:0-4383 GCA_046074805.1 Planctomycetota bacterium
GCATCAGCAGTTCGGGTTGGAGCACGTCGGCATTCGTCTGATCGTTGACAAAGGCCAATTTCGAACGCCCACCCCAGATATCGTTGCCGTCGGAAGCGCGATAGCGATTCCACCAATGCAGATCCTTATCGACCACCGCCCGCCGCAGACGGTCAAGCGAAGGCGCCGCACTCACAGGCTTACCGAACAATCGCTGCGCGATCACCTCGGCCAATTGCCGATTGCCTTCTTCGGAAAGATGCACGCCGTTGATCGTAAGCGGTTGCGACGATTGGCTGAATAGTTCTAGTGACGGGTGGAAGAGGTCCACGTATGCGACGCCCGCTTCCTGGGCGGCGGCGGCCGTCGCCTTGGTGTAGGCGGCGAGCCGTAAGTTCTGGACTCGGCCGTCAGGCAGATTGGCATTGCGAGTGTCTTCCTGGGCGATCGGGCTGAAGAGCATGATGCGAGGAAATCCACTTCCCTGGGGAACCGACCCGCGCGTCTTGTTCACGAAGTCGAGCAACTGCTGCTTGTAAGCCTCAGGCTTCGAATCAAACGATTCGTTATAGCCGAAGAACGCGAAGACGACGGTCGGTTTCACGTGCCGCAAGTAGGCTGTCATCGACATCTGCCCCGAGCTGCGCGGATAGTTGCTCGGGCGGTCGCCACTGGCGCTCATGTTGCGGAAGCGGACCTGTTGATCGACCAGTTGCGATTGCAACAACGTTTCGAGCCAGCCATCGTGCTGCATACGGTCGGCGAGTCCGTTACCTAGGATCGCGACCACGTCTTTCTTCTGGAACACGAACGGCAAGGGATCGCGATAGCCGGGTGGCACATTCGCCAGCGGCGATTCCGAAGGCGATGGAGTTGGAGTCTTGGAGTCTTTCGGTTTGTCAGTCTTGGTTGGCGACTTATTGCCAGCAGCGGACGCCAGTTGCGCCGGACCGCCAACCGCCTGTCCCGCTTTGCCTTCATACGTAAGGTAGCGCAGCCCGCCCGCCGGCTTGATGTCGATCTCCATCGCCTGCGGCGCCATGATGTCCTTCGCCAGAAAGACTTCTTTGCGTTCCGCGTCAAGGAGCGTAAGCGTGAAGCCCGCGAGTCGGGACTCGAACCCTATTCGGTTCCAGATGCCGATCTTGTCGATCGTCTTCGCTTGTCCCAGATCCAGTTCCCACCATGGATTCCGTTCACCGGTATTGGAAGTATGCGTCTGCCCGTTCTTGCCGTAGTTGGGACTCTTTTCGCCATCGATCGCCCGCGAAGCCTCTGCGCCTAAGTAGGTGCTCGACTGGGTCGCCTTACCTTCGACAGCGATATTCTTGCCGGCACTGAGAACTTCAACTTCCGCAAGTGTCAGAATCCGCTTGTCGCCTGGCAGTTCGATGCGAACGAAGCGCGCCGGTTTGCCAGTCGCTAATCGCACAGCGCCGGCCGTCGCACCGCTCGTGGAAACAGCAGGCTCATCAGCGTTAGGGTGAAGCGATGTGAAAACGAGCAGCGCCAGGCCGAGTGAAAGCCGTGTGCCATTTCGCGTCATACCGGAGGTCCTATCAAGCGTGAACAGCGGGATCTTCGAAGGCATATATGAATTAAGTCTATTTTAAGGGAGTCGCTTCAATTCAGGCCGCTCGGTGGCGGCTTCGATTTTGGAGATCGTTTCGCGCACGGCGGCGGCCTTTTGCAAGCTGAGTCTCTTGGGGAAGTCCGTTTCGCGGCGCTCGAAGTAGTCGACGGCTTCACGCAACTTTGGGAGCGCCGCTTGCGCGTGCGCGCCGTAGCTGTCGAAGAGCGGCAAGATCTGCTTAATGCGTTCTTGGCTCGCCCACGGGTTTTGCGAAACCACGTAGTCGGCGGTCGCCGCGATCCCTTCCTCGACAAGATGCGAGGAGAGAAGTTTTAAGCCGGCAAGGCGAACTTCGTCGGCGAACATCTCGCCGCTGGGCGCCGGCTTCACGATCGCTTCGCGAATGGCGGGAAGCAACGGTTCGATAGCCTCGAACGATAGTCGCGAGTAGATTCGGCTGACTTGGCCGCGGGCGTGGCCGTCCTGGTTCTCCAGGCCGCGGGCGATCGCGACGCGGAGTTTCTCGCGGTCGACGCCTTCCAGTTTCTTGGCGTCGGTCAGCATGTGGGCGAAGACCGCCGTGCATAGGTAGCGCTGCTCCATCGCGCGAGGATCGTTCAGCCCGGGTGCCCGTGCGATACGGTCCAGGATATCGGGCAAGGCGGGCAACGCGGGCTTCCCAATGACCGCGAGCGCCTCCGCCGCTTTGATGCGCAACCAGAGGTCGTCGTGTGACAAGGTCGCGCGCAGCGCCGCTACGGCCGGCGCGGCTCGCTCACGTAGGAAAATCAAGCTCTGGCACGCGCCATAGCGGGCTTCGACGGTGGGAGCGCCGAGCATTTCGATCACGGCTTCGACGGGAGCGTTCGCGCGTCGACCGAGAGCCATGGCCGCTCGCTCACGCACGACGGGCGACCAATTGCCCAGCCTTTCGAGCAGTTGGGCGTTGTTCAGCGAATCGTAGAAGCTGTTGCGATCCTTATTGTTCCAGCCGCGACCATCCAAGAGCACGGCTTGAGCGGTTGGGGCATCCAGTTGCGGAATGCTGCTAATCTTCTTCCCGGTGAAATGAATCCGGCGCAGGGGAGTCGCGTAAGCCAGTAGGAAGGCTCCGGTACAGTCCCAACCCGCATAGCTGTCATCGTTTTCCTCGGGCGGACCTTGATGCACAAAACGGCCATCCCAACGACGTGCGAGGTCGAAATACCAGGCCCCGAATTCCCGCATCCATGCTCCGGTGGCATGAGGACCGGACTGGGCTATGCCGGGCATGGCCCACAGCATGTTGAAGAAGTTGCCGGTGTGTCCCGTGTCGCGTTCGGGCCCGTGGGATGCAAGGCACATCCGCGCAAAGAACTCGGTGGCTTTTTGCTCTTCTAGCAAGTTGAACAAGACTGAGACCATGCCGCACTTGCCATTGTCTTCGTGATTTTCGATCCATGGTTGATGATCGCCGTATGGGATGGCTCCTCTTCCAATGTAGAACCGCAACAGTCGCGCGCTGCGTTCAATCGCCCGATCAATCGCTGGATCTTTGGCGCCCGCCTCACGCGCCAATACCAGCGAGATTGTCAGCGGCACGCCCGGCGAGTTCATCATGCCGTAGCCGCCGAGCCGGCCGTCTGGTCGCGCGAATCCATGTCCCCAAGACCCGACCGCGCTTTGGCCGCGTGCGGCCTCGAGCGCAAGCCGCTTGAGACCTGGCATCACCGACTGATCGCCAGTCGCGATCACGTACTCGCCCAGGAACATCGTCACGTAACCGTAATGCCATGTTTGCATGCTGTCCGATGAAAACGCCGCTGCCCATTCGGCTTCCTTCTTGACCAAGGGCAGGTAGGCCGCGTCACCGCTCGCAAGCAATGCGAGCGCATTTAATGAGCGTGGGATTGGATCTTGATTGCCGTACACCGGCTGAAGCATGCGCGCCGCGAGTGTTTTGCATCCTTGCTCGAAGAGACGCTTCGACTTCGGACAATCGAACGGCGCCGTGGCCGAATAGCTCCCGAACACCGGCAGTTTTAGCGACACATCTTCCGTCTTTCCCGCGCGCCAACGCGTGAGCATCAAAATGCCGCCGGCCGCCTCTGTTTCCGCCTCGGTGAGCGCCTGCCCCATCTCCGTACGCGGATCGAACGAGAATGCCTTTCCCCCAACGCCCAGAATCACGTCGCCAACGGCGATCACTCCATCGGCAGGCGACTTCGGTTCGACTTTGGTGATGGCGATCTGCCGCGCATCGCTCGTGACAAGCTTGTCGCAATACATCCACCCGCGTAGCCCAGTGGCGCCGAGATTCCAGTCATGCCTGGCCTTGGGGGGAATGGCGTCTCCCTTCGTGAAGTCGGGCACCGCCTGCCGTTCCGCCGCACACGCAAGTGGCGAAAAGCCGCTCGTCGCGATGCCACTGGGAAGCATGAAAGCGGCGGCCAGGCTTAGAGCGAGCGGAAACGTGTGCGGAAACATGTGCGGAAAGAGGGGTCGCATGTGGGTCGCCGAGGTGTTACGAAGCATGAAGAACAAGAGAAGGCCAAGCATAGTCGATTCAGCGCGAGGAGTTCCGAAGTGGCACCGCACCGGCGTGGGCACACGTCGCGGCAGCGGCCTCCGTGGCCTGACGCAAGATTCGCTCAGGGGATTCCCTGCGCAACGTTCCCCACAAATACGCGGCGGCGAACGAATCGCCAGCACCCACGGTGTCGACCACTGTGGTTTTGGCGGCCGGTTCGCGCACGATGCCGCTCCGAGTCACCAACATAGCGCCATTGGCGCCGCACGTCATCACGATGGTTTCGAGACCGAACTTTTCGAGCAAAATCTCCAGGGAGTGC
>JBJTOW010000441.1:0-3265 GCA_046074805.1 Planctomycetota bacterium
CAGCTGCAGCTCGTAGCGGCAATTGGCGGCCATCGCCATAGGGATGCTATGAGCGGTAAACAGCACCTCCGTGGCCCCGCGACGCTCCTCGGGAATGCGGGCGAGGCATTCACCGAGCAAACCGGCCATCGGCTCGACGTAGCCCGGATGGTTGAAGAACACCCGCAGTTTGTCGACTTCCGGCGCGTCGGGACCGACCAGTTCACGGGCGGCCGTGATATTCTCGCGATACTGCCGACAGCCGGAATACGAACTGAAGGCGGACGTGAAAAACGCGATCGCCCGTCGCACGCCATCGTCGCGCATCTTCCGAAGCGTGTCCGGCAGAAGCGGATGCCAGTTGCGATTCCCGAAGTAGATCGGAAGGCGGGGACCGTGTGTCGCCAATTCTTGCTCCAGGGCCGCGATCAATGCCCTGTTTTGCACATTGATCGGACTGACGCCGCCGAAGTGATGGTAGTGCTCGGCGACCTCCAACATCCGCTCACGTGGTACCGGACGCCCGCGCAGCACGTTTTCAAGGAACGGCATGACATCATCCGGGCCTTCAGGACCGCCGAAAGACACCACCAATACCGCGTCGTAAGAAGCCGCCACGGAAAACCTCGCTTGTCCGAAAACGGAAAACGAAAATGGCGGGCCTTAGCCCGCCACTGGAAGCGCTGGAAAGAAGTGACCCTGCGGGGATTCGAACCCCGGTCGCCGCCGTGAAAGGGCGGTGTCCTAGGCCTCTAGACGACAGGGCCAGCTTGGAACTAACGCGACGGTTACGTCGCACTGGCTACGGTGACACGTCGATCGCCAAGGAGGTTCGACCACCCTGAAAAAATGACGGCGTCAACGACAGCCTTGCGAGATTAAAGACGTCTGACCCTGCGGCGTCAAGGGCCGCTAATGGCCACAGCCAGGATTCGACGCGAACAATTCGCGTTACGGCCCACGCTCACCACCGCGATCCATGATCTAAATGTTGTCTGAATCAGGATTTAATGAAACCCGAACCCTCGTCATCGGCCGGCGGAGCTAGTGTGCCATTGTCACCGTTTCGTTTGATCGCATCGAATACTTCGCGGCGATGCACAGGCACTTCTTTCGGCGCCTCAATGCCCAACCGCACCTTGTCGCCGCGAATTTCGACGACAACGACGGTAATCTCGTTGTTGATGACGATGCTCTCATTCTTCTTCCGCGAAAGTACCAACATGACGGATCATCCTTTCTCGATGCGATGACATAGCGACCTTGCCCAAAGTCAATCTATTTTCCCCAGACCCCCAGTCAAGGAAAACCCGACAAACTTTAGAAAAAACATGGCTGTTGATCTCAAGAGTTGGAGAAGAGTGCGGATCTGCGGACTCGGAGCGATTGCAAGGGCCTCACGATCGGAAAAACCGGAACTCGGCGGACCGCGCGACACCGTTCCCGGTGAAGCGTTGGGCCAGCCAGCAGACCTGGGCGAATCGGCCGTGAAGCGAAAATTCGCTTGTCGCCGCGAAGCGTTTCGGAAATAATGCGGCCGATCTAGGGGCGAAAAGCGTGACTGCGGCTGGCTTTGCTGTCAGCGAATCCAAGGAGTCTCGTCATGTCCAAGACAAATGGTTGGGCCACGGAAAGCTCGGACAATCCCGCCAGGGGACGAAGTGGGGCCCCGGTTCGCCGGTTTCTTTTCGCGCGGCCCCGAAGTTCGCTGGGCCTGACCGTGGTGGGCGAAAGCGGGCAAGGTTACAGCATCCGGTTTCGGTTAGGCTTGAGTGCGATGTTGATCGCTGTATGTGCGGGAGCGAGTCCGGCGCAGGCGTTCCACCGCCATCGCTACGTTTGTCCGCCGGTCGTACATCGCCACCACGTCCACAGGGCGCCCGTCTATCGCTCGTTTAACTATTGCCCGCCGATTCACCACCACTATCGGCCGCACACGTATCACCATCATTGGCCGAGTTACTGCCCGCCGGTCATCCGCTATCGCTACAGCGTGCCTTACTGCTATCCCGGCTATGGCTACTCCTATTCGTATAGTTACGGCTACGGTTACGGCTATCCGATCAACTGGACGGCGGCGTTGCCTATCGGTGGTGGCGTTTGGCCAATAGGTGGTTTTGGTGGTGCTTCGATTCCAAACGATGGTTCGATCGCGTTGTTTGGTCGCGGGGCCGATTTAGGCGGAAACCCCCATTCCGCTAACTTCGAAAGCTCGACCGCAAGCGGCTTGGCATCCGCTCGAACGTACGACTACCGCCGCGACGCCTACGACGCCCGCGATCTTCGTGCCGATGGCGGATCTCCGGCAGTGCCTGGAGCGGTTCAAGGAATTTTCGGACCGAATGAAACGCAGACGGTGGTCGACCTGGTGGCCCGCGTTGCCGATTCGGTTCGCGAGGCCCGCGAAGCACGGGAGGCCCGTCAGGCCAGTGCGAACGCTGCTTCCAATCCAGCGGAGCCTGAACGGTCGGCGGCACCCCAGCCATCGACGGCCCCGCGACGTCCGCTTCTGGCCGCTGCCGCGCGGGCCTTGGCGGGTGCCGCCCAAGGCGGCCAAGTCGCGCAAGAACTGCCAGTTGCGCCTCGAATTGCCTCGCCCAATCGAAGCGGTACGGTGGACCGACGGATCTCGCCGCTATCGGAGCGGCCTTTTGCTCGGCCGTCATCGGATCCAGCTCCGCAAGAGGCGGAACAGCCGCTGGACAATTCGCCGCCCGAGACCGCCCCTGCGCCGACGCAGCCGGAACTTCCCGAACCGTCCGTGGACCGAGCGCCTTTCGAAGCTCAACAGGCTGTGCCGCAAGCGTCGAGCGAAGCGGCACGGCGTCGAGCGGCGAAATACGTTCAGCAGGGCGACCAGTTGTTTGCCCGAGGGCGTTACTTGGAAGCGATGTCGGTTTATCAGCGAGCCGCCTCGTCCACGCCGGACTCCGCCCAGCCGCTCATCCGCCAAGGACTCGCTTACCTAGCCGCGAACCGCTACGAACGGGCGGCTGAAACGATTCGCCGCGGGCTACGATTGGAGCCGGACTACGCGACTTCGGGATTTCGTTTGAATCACCTGTACGCTGGCGATCTCGGAGCGAAAAACAAGCACCTTGAGGCGTTGGCCGAAGCCGCGAAAGCCGATCCGGGGAACGCCGATCTACCGCTGTTGGCGGCTATTTTTCTGCACTACGACGGTCAAACCGATCGTGCCGCTTCATTCTTTGCCGCCTCGCAAAAAAGCGATCGTGAAACGGCTGAGTTCGTGTCGTTGTTTCGGTAAGTGCTGCGAAACTTTGGC
>JBJTOW010000442.1:0-4557 GCA_046074805.1 Planctomycetota bacterium
GCGTCGCCGGGCGTTTCATTGCGGCCCAGGAAGAAGCGAAACGCATGGCGAATGAACACCTGCCGCACCCGCTCCGAGTCGGCGAGGCGACGCAACATTTCCGGCGCGTCCTTGACAGGTCCGTCGAGCTTCGGGTCGCCACTGTGCAGGATGAATCCCGTCGTATCCAGCGGTGCGTCGCGATAGATCTTCGCCTTCTTGTCTTTCGCCGACTTTATCGCTTCCAGATCGAGCACTGGCTCGGCGGCCCGCACGAAGCCGTAATGATCGATGTGCTCGAACGGCGTACCGAGATCGTCCATGCGATAATGGCATTTCCAACAGGCTGCCGCTCGCGTGACCACTTGCCGCTCGCGCAAGGTGCGGTGCGGATCTTCCGGCACCATCGCAGCCACGTTGATCGGCAGATCCGGTACGCGGCCACCCAGCATATGCTCGCGCACCCAGCGGCCGCGACGTACTATGTCGTTATCAAAATTCGTCGACCACGCGACCAGCCAACTCGACTGCATCGGGATGCCGATACCATTTCCGCTTGCGAGATTGGCTCCCTCTTTGCGGGGCCGTTTTTCCGCGAGGTGCGGCGGAAGGGCGCGGGAGAGTTGATTCGACGAGGCATCATTGAGGATCGCGACGGCGCCTCCCTCAAGAAGTTCATGACTCGCGACCGACGCTGACGACGTCAGAAGCTCCTTCAAAACATCCTTGTCCTCGCCCAGAATGTTCACGACGAAGGTGTCGGTGTCCGCGACGTAACGACTTGCATCGTAGTAGATGCCTCGACGCTGCAAAACAAAGGGCAACGGGTCCTTGAAGACGTCGGTCGCGCGGTAGTAATCGAAATACTCGCGGAAGAACCAGAGCACACGCGATTTGCCGAGCTTGGGGTCGTCAAGAATGCCGCGCACCGCACCGGCGACCTCCTCGCGCGTCGTGAGTTTCCCCTGGGCCGCGACGGACAATAGCCCAAGGTCCCGTTTGGTGGAGAGTGCCAAGCTGAGTGCGAACGCAGTCTCCCGCGGCGAAAGCATGCGAACGCCGGGCCGCACCTCCGCGCCGAGACCCACCTCGAAGCGCAAGATCGCTTCGGGCGTAATGAGCGGCGCCATGAGGATCGTCTTGCCCGCCAGCGAATAGTCGCCGTGCTTCGCCACGTCTTTGTAGACTTCCAGCAGGCTTTCCAGTTCCGTCTCGTTGGGCGTCCGAGAGAGGATCGCCTGAAACTGATGATTCAGCGCCTTCGCCAATTCATCGCGATTCGCCGCCACCTTGGGGTGCATCAACGGTGCGAAGGGGCCGAATCCCTGCCGAACGCGATCGCCTTTTTCGAGATGCTTGCGTTCCTCCTCGGTCGCGGCTTTCATCCGACCCTCGCTGGGCCAAAGCGCCTCTTTGCTAAGGTCGGGCGTCTGCAAGATGTTGACGAGAGCGTGTCCCCGCACCTGAGATAGAACAACCTGCTCGGCATTCGTAAGCAGCAAGCTGGTGGCTCCTTCATCGGGCGAGTAAAGCGCGGAGAAATCGCGAAAGCCTGCTTCATGAATCAGGCCGAACGGCTGTTGCAAGCCGCTGACACTAATCCCGGAAATCGACTTGGAATAGGCTGCCGGCGATAAACGCCAAAGCCGAGGCGCCGGCGGCACGCTCGGTCCGCGCGGTCCGCCGAAGAGAATCGCGTGCGGCAGACGATTGCCGTCCACCGGTTTTTCCTTGACCGCGTAGTGGGTCGCCAGACCCGTGAAAGGCGCATCGAGTTGCGACGCGATCCACTGTGCGACACCCGCCGACTCCGCTGGATCCGGTCGGTCCTCTACGGACGGCGGCATGTCGCCGGCGCGCAGTCGTTCCAGGATCGACGCATAAGCGACGCGACCCGGGATCGTGTCGAAGGACAGCTTGTCCATCGCGAAATCGCCTTCCTTGTGATTTCCGTTGTGGCAATCCACGCAATGCGATTCGAGGAAAGCCTGGGCGGATTTCACGTCGGCGGATCGACTCTTCGCGTTCGCGGACCATGCACGATATTTGTCCGAAAGGCCGACCTTGGGATTCGCCTTGAGGGCATGCACCGCCCCTTCGGAGAGCGTCGCCAGTCCGGCGAGCGAAACGATGCCCTGATGCTGAGCCAACGCCTTGGCTCCGTCCTCGGAAAGCGTCGTCAACCCGTCGAGAATCAGCCAATCCCCTTTGTGTTTGCCGAGCGATGTCGCGATTTCCGAGGATATCTCGGCCAATCCATTCAGCGACAGTCGGCCCTCATGCCGGGCGAACGCGGCGGCGGCGGTCTCCGACAACTTTTTCAGGCCATTGAGGGAGAGCCTGCCCCCCTGGTGCTTGGCGAGTTCTTGCGACGACTCGTCCGAAAGAGAGGTCAGGCCATCGAGCGTGAGATGGCCCTGACGTTGTGACAGTGCCCTGGCAACGGCGGGGCTGATCGCCGCGAGCGAGGGAAGCTGCCCGTCCCAGTAGCGGGACGAGGCCAGCGCGGCGGCGGCCGTTTCGCTCAGCGACGTCAGCGCCGGCAACTCACCGCTCCATTTCGGCCAGACCGCAAGCATTGTGGCCGCCTCGTCGGAGACCGTCGGCAAACCCTTGAGATAAAGGTTTCGTCTGGTGGTGGTTCCGAACCTAGGGTCGACGAGAACTTTGAGGGCGTCGTCGGGAAACGTGGTAAGTCCATTGAGATGAACGTCGCCTTCGCGCTTGCAAATGAACCTGGCTGCTTCCGGAGTCAGCGTTTTCAGGCCATTGAGGTGCAGAGCGCCGCGACCGTTGTCAGCGATGGCCTGGGCGAGATCCTCGGACATTGTGGTGAGACCATTCAAAATGCGAGTCGATTCGCCGAGTGCTTTCGCACTTACCGGCGTGAGCGATGTCAAATTCGGAAGATTGCCGTCCAACTTACCTTGAAGCGCTTGGGCGGTTTCATCGGAGAGTGTTGTCAGCCCTTCGAGATAAATAGTCCCCTGTCGTTTCGCTAACGCTCGAGCGACATCGGCGGGGAGCGTCTTTATCGCGGGAAGCCGACCATCCCACAATTGCGCCGGGGTCTGGGCCAGCACCGCAGCCGTCTCTGCGGAGAGCGTGGTCAACCCTTCCAGGTGAACCTGCTGCCCCGTCGGTCCACCAACCTTACGCTGTGCTATCGCCTGCACAGCCTCCACGGATAGCGTCGTGATGCCTTTGAGATAAAGCCGCCCTCCCGCATGTTTGGCGAACTCCCTGGCCGACTCGACCGAAAGCGAAGTCAGGCCATTCAACGACAGTTCACCCGAGTGCCGAGCTAGCGCGGCGGCACATTCATCCGACAGATTGGTCAGGCCATTGAGGTGCAACATGCCCTTGTGCTGAGCGAGCGCAGCGGCGGATTCGTTCGTTAGAGCGGTAATTCCATTAAGCCAAAGCCAGCCGTCCAGCTTCGCCAATTCCTTGGCAACTTCGGGCGAAAGCGTAGTCACGCTACTCAAGTTCAGCCCGCCCCGTTTGTCTTGTGCGAGCCGTTGAGCGTCTTCAATGCTGAGAGTGTTCCATTGGCGCGGAGACTCAGCGAGTCCGTCATTCGAACCTGCGGCCACAAGAACAAACAAGAGAAATAAACTGTGTCGCATGGTGAACCTCCGGTCACGGCTGGTCCATTGAGTTAGCTACAGACGAACACGGATGAACACAGATCAATCCGTGGTTGCTTTGATTTCGAGTCCGTGTTCATCTGTGGCCAATTGCTCGGTAAGCGGTTACGCCATGATCTCGGACAGCGGCCCGTTTTGTTCGGCTTCGTTCATATTCGGATCGCGTTCGCCGAAGCGTTCGCGGTGGTCGCCGACCGCTTCCAGCAAAGACAGATAGAAGTTCGCGATGGTGCGGTTCCCCGCGGTCTCGTAGTTCGGGAATTGTAAGAAGCGCCCTGCTGTCCGCAGCCGGCCTGCCAGACCGCCGACCAGTACCAACGGCCATTCCGAACAGAAGCCGTGATGCTCTTCGCCGGAATCGCTCATCCAGATAATGAGCGTGTTGTCGAGCATCGTGCCGTTGCCTTCGCGCACGGCGTCGAGGCGGCGGGCCAGATCGGCGACGCGCTCGGCATGGAAGCGGCGAATCGGCAGCGCGTGTTGCTCACGCGAGGCCTGGCCCTGCAAGTGGCCAATCGCATGGTCATCGATGGCGACGCCAAGATCAGACCAGTGATGCGACGGCGCAATGCCACAGTTGGCGTCGAGCGTCACAACGTTTGTCAATCCTGAAGTGATGGCGGCAGCCGCGATCGCGCATTGCGATTCGAACCGCTGCGTCGAGCGCCGGCTATCGAAGTGATCGATCACCGGCAGATTGGCGCGGAGCCGTTCGCGGTTTTCGTTGACGCGATCTTGCCTGGAACGCATCTGTTCGAAGGTGTCGAGATAAATGTCGAGTTGCTCGCGGTCCATGGCCGGCAATTCGGTACGCACCCGACGGATGTCCGAGCGGGCCCAGTCCATTAAGCGGTTCCGCGCTTGAAACGCACGACCCGCGTTGCCCTCCGCCACGCCGCCGAAGAGCATCTGGAATGCGAGGTCCGGT
>JBJTOW010000443.1:0-7126 GCA_046074805.1 Planctomycetota bacterium
ATCGAATGATAGGCCGCCCGCGTCCGTAGTACGGACGCGTACCGAATGACTGCTTTGGGTGTCGTAGTCCAGCGGGAGCGTGGCTCGCAACTGCGCTGCGTTGATGTTGAACAACGAGTTTCCGGTGGCGCCGGCGCCATCCACGAGCGAATAGGTAAAGGTATCTCCGCTGTCCAGGTCAGTTGTCGATAGTGTTCCCACCACGGCATTGGCGGCGGCGTTTTCGGCGATGACAAGGTTTGATAGAGCGATATCGGTGGGCGCTTGATTGGGAGGCGTGAGCGTAATGGTCCACGATTTTTCAAAGCTCAAGCCACCTTGATCGGTTGAGCGAACCCGCACGGAGTAATTGCTTTTCGTCGCAGCGAACAGCGAGGCTGTCGCCCGTAATTGATTGCCCGAAATGTTAAATGTGGCGTTGTCCGTGTCGTTGACGCCCGCGACCAGGGTGTAGGTAAACGTATCGCCCGCATCCGGATCGGTGGTCGACAGCGTACCGACTAGCGCATTCGGACCCGCGTTTTCAGACACCGTCGTCTTCGACAACGTGACGTCGGTGGGTGATTCGTTGACGTTGGTCAGCGTCACCGTGAGTACCTTGTCGAATACCGCCCCATCCTGGTCGGTCGCACGGACACGTACGGCATAAGACGACTTGGTTTCAAGGTCGAGCGAGGCGATGGCCCGCAGTTGCGTGCCTACCACGCTAAACAAGCTGTTGTCGTTCGCGGCGCCGCCAGACGCCAAAGCGAAGGTGTGGGTGTTCGAGGCGTCTGGATCAACCGCGGAGAGTGTGCCGACAACCGCATCCGCTCCCGCGTTCTCAGCCAGTGTCGCGTTGGACAGGCTGATGTCAGTGGCCGGTTCGTTCACGTCGCTTACGGAAATGTTGAACACCTTCTCGAACGACGCGCCTTCTTGATCTGTCGTCCGAACTCGTACTGAGTAACTGTTCTTAAGTTCATAATTCAGCGAATTGCTCGCACGCAAAGCCGCGCCGTTGATATTGAACAGCGAGTTGTCAGTCGCTCCATCGCCGGCAACCAAGGAGTACGTGAAAACATCGCCCGTGTTCGGGTCGGTTGTCGTAAGCGTCCCGATCGAAGCATTCACGCCGGCGTTTTCCGCCAACGAGTTGCCAGAGAGTTCGATATCGGTCGGTGGCGAATTAGGGCCGATGTTGGCCACGGAGACGGTTAAGCTAGACGTGGCATACGTTTCTGAAGCGGCGACCGGCACCTGCTGGCCTGGGTAAGAGAGGCTGAAGGTGTGGGTTCCGACGGGCACCCCCGACAATGGCCAGAGGATTGCGCCGTTGCTGTCCGCCGTTCGGCGATCGATCGCGACGCCATTTCGAAGAAGGACCGCTTCGATGCCGGGAACGAGTCGCGAGTTCAAGGTGAAGGTGGAGGGAACGCGGCCGTCGCGCCGCCGATCTTTGGAAGAGACAGACAGCAATTGCGATCTGGTGGTGAGCAGGTCCAAACCGCCGTTCGTATCGGTAATCGTGCCAGCCGGAGTGCGAATACCCGCCGTGTCCGACATGCTGGTTAGAATCGCACCACTGTCCGTGGTCGCCAAGACCGTCGCGACTCGGCCGGTGGAACTGCTCGCGAGACCGGTGATAAGGCTCTGCCGGAGGTCCACAAGGTCGATCGAGATCAAGTCTGGGACATCCGTCGCCGCGTCGATGAACGGTGTGCCGTCGTTTCCGAAACGGCTAGCGTTTTTCGCGGTGAAAATGGCCATTCGACCATCTTTGCTGAGACCGAATAGTCAGACTGCCACAAAATAGCCCGGCTGTCCGGCGTAAAGAAGCGTTGGCGCCGAGACGCCCAGGCCGTGTAGGAAAGCGATCCGCCTTCGGAGCTTGACGAATTCAATAATCGCAAAGTTCCCAGCTCGGTGTCGTGAATAATTTGAGCGTTTCCATTCACGGACACAGTGAAGCCGCTTCCCGACCCCTGCAGGTTCGCATCGAAGGCCACAAAGCGCCCATTCGGGGATACCGTGAGTGAACCGGCCACATAAGATCCATGGAACGCAGCCATCGCTGACGTAGTGGCGCGACTCAATAGTTCCAGCACACCGGTGCCCAAATGGTAACGGAACAAGTCGTTGTTGGCCGTGTTGCCATCCGTTGTGAACCCGAAACGCGTCGCATCGGCGGCTCGGAAGTAAACGTGTGGCCCTTGAATCAATTCGACGGTGGTCGCATGGGCAGCGCTCACGGACAGCGCGGATGAACTTTGGCGGGTGATCAATTGCACCACGCCGGTCTCCATGTTCACGCCCACGAGATCCACAATCGTGTCGCTGGAATCGGTGAAGCCGAGCGGGGCAACATTGGGGGCGCTGAAAATAGCATAAGGGCCGTCATCGCTCGTTCCGACATAAGTCAACGCCACACCGGCGCTTTGGGTCGCGTTGCCCGGCGCGCGGCTCAGCAGGGTAAGCCGTCCGGTCTGGATGTCGGCCGCAAACCAATCCCGGATGGTTGTGGCGGAGTCCGTGAAGGCATTGCCGTCGTTTCCAAGTTTGGTCGCGTCAGCGGCGGAAAAGATGACATACCGACCATCTTTCGAGATCGCCACATCCCGCACATCCGCTGCTTGGGACTGCGAATTGCCGGTCGCGGCCGAATGGCTTAGTAGCGTCCGTGTGCCCGTCGCGAACTGGTAGGCGACAACGTCGCGCGAAGGCACCAGTCCGACCTCGTTAATCATCGGCGCCGTCAGATTGCCTCCGGTGACGCCCGCGAGACTCACTCCATATCCCGCGCCCACGAGCGTGGTGGCGATCGCCGCTGTTGTTCCCACGGAATCCCAGTTGACGTTGGTCTGGCTTCCGGCAAGCGACTTCGCCGCCGTCGCCTGCACGCGAATGCCGCTGGCGGTATTGGTGAGGACCAACTTGACGGCTTTCGCCACGCCGTTGTCCACGGTCTCCACCCAGAAGCTTAAGGTGGTATCGGTTCGCTGGATCGTGGGAACGCTGACCGAAGCAGTCACACCAGCCAAATTGGTTGGTGCCGCGATCGGGGTAATCGAGGTAATACCCGGGCCTTTCCAGGCCACGGACACGTGGTCTCCTCCACCACCTTCGCGATGCTGAACCTCGATGTAATAGCGTTGTCCGGCTTGCAACGGAACCGCGGCGGACCTGCGCGGGGACGTCTCGCTCCATTGCTGAAATCCGGTGAAGGCGGAAACCGATGCGATCTCCACCTTTTGAGCCGCCGAGTCTGTGGTGCTGAGATAGACTCGAGCCGCGTCGTCCGCCGCCACATAAAAGAAATAGTCGCCGGTCGCGGGGGCGGTGACCCATCCCCGCATCCGTCTCGAGTAGTCGTCGGCGACATTTTGCCCGGGCGTCAAGGACGACAAATAGGCCGAGGACACCGGGGTCGCAGTGTCCCAGGCACTATTATTCGTATAAATAGTTTGGCCCGTGTAGCGCTGTTCCTCGAAGACCTGGTTCAGGATCGACGAAATACCCGCGCCGCCTAGCTCGAACACCATTTTGGTCGGATCGAGATCCGCGACTCGAAGCGCGGTCGTCTTCTCCTTACCCGACTCGGTGGGGAAGCCGCCATCGACGGCCGCCCATGTCGGCAGTGGTTTCCCAGGGGCGGTGAAAGAGCCGATGTTTTCAATATGGTCCGTGGTGAAGACCGCGTACTGGCTGTCAGGGGTGATTCCCACGAATTCAGCCTGTCGCGAACGAGTCTGACCACTGGTGTCCGTCGCTGTCAGCAGGCTTAGCGAGTTGTCACTCCGATTCAGGACAATGAGGTCGCTGTACGGGGCGGATGGCATGGCGTTGCCGTCCACAAAGGCGGTGCCGTTGGCCCCGAAGGCGGCCGGGGAACTCGTGCCAAACACCACCTTGGCGCCATCGGCCGACAGTCCGCCGAAGGTGGTGGTCACGCCGCCTCCCAGACTGGCGTTCGCGACGCTGCGGGTCACAATGTTCACTGTTCCGAGGGCGCCGTCCGCCACGAACAGTTCCGTCAGGCTGGCAATCGGCGTGATGGCCGTTATCCCGGGGCCTGTCCAGGCGACCGAAACATGATCGGAGCCGCCGAGTCCCATCAAGTTGGCTTCAATGTAGTATGACTGGCCACCAGTTAACGTGATCGCGGCGGACGTTTGGGCCGTATGACGGTTCCATTCCTGAAAATTCGTCCACGACGGAACCGACGCGATCAACTGCTTGCCCGCCGCAGTGGCGCCGGTCGCATTCAAGAACAACCGAGCCTCGTCGTCGCCCGCGATATAAAACGTGTAGGCACCCGATGACGGCGCGGTGACGGTGCCCCGAAGGCGGCGGGAATTGGAGCCCGAGATGCTCGTGTTTGTCGTCAGTGTCGTCAGCGGCGCGGAATTCAACGCGGCGACGGAATCCCAAGTGCTATTGTCGTAAACAGTTCGTCCGGTCCACGTTTGCAGTTCGAACGGTTCGCCGGTCGCCGCCTCGTACACGACAACGCCTTGATCGACTGTCGCGATCGATTTAACGGAACCAACCGCCTTGGGAGAAGCCGTCGCAACGTTGCTGCTTCCTGGACCGCGGGAAAGGAGGAAGGTCGTGTCGATATCCAGCCGGGAACGGACGGTGAACGTTCGCGATGGCGTCACCGCGATATTGCCGACACCATCGATCACCTCGGCGCGAATCACGTGGCCACCGTCGGCGAGAACTGGAGTTGCGAACTTCCAAGCGTTGGCAGCGTCCGCGACCGTTTCCCCAAGCAGGGTCGTGCCCGAATAGAGCCGTACCGTGTTGCCAGCGACAGCCGTTCCGCTAAGTCCCAAGGTGTTGTCCCGCGTCGTCTCTCCACTGGTGATGGAAGGTGCCGTTCCCGTGTCGGTGGCGGCAAACGAGTCAAAAGTGAAGCTGCCGACGCCTGTGGGATAACTGCCTCGGAAGGCGGAGCCTGCGATCTGGCCACCCGCTCCGCCATCGCCAATGGCGACACGGATTTCACCGGTCGCTCCGACGTTCAAGTTGTCGCGAACGGACACAATGAGCCGCAGAGTGTAGTTGCCGATCGGCAGCGCTGCGGGGTTCGCCAATCGCAGCACACCGGCCGTATCCAGCGAGAACGCGGGCGTCGCGTTGCCGGCCAGCGTCGCGTTGCCGGCGAGGATTTGCCATGCGGCGACGGTTCGTCCGGTCGCAAGTGTGACAGGCAAGGTGGCGACGACCGAATCAGCAGCCGCCGTGCGGCTCACACTTGCCGTGACCGCATTGATCACCGGCGCGGCCGCGTCGGCGATTCGCAGGTCATGCGTATCGATCCCCGCGATAACGGCTCCTGTGGCCGATGCCAACTTGAGCCGTAGGATTTCCACCGGTTCGGCGATCGTGTCGGCCACCGGCGTTACGGCGAGCCGCTTCGTGGTTTCCCCGGGTGCGAAGGTCAGGGTGGTCGCGGGGAGGGTCACATCGCCGGCCACCGTGCTCGACGCAGTCTGGTCGACGGCTATGGTCACAACCACGGACGCGGACGGATTGGGACGGTCGAGCGTGACGAGGATTTCCGGAGCTGCGCCGCCCTCCGCCGCTGACGAACTTGCCGACACAAAACGCACATAGCGATTCTCCACGGTGGCAGGCGTCGTCGTCGATGTGGTCATCGGAACGATCGTGGTCGAGCCCGGCACCTTCCAGCCGACGGATAAATGATCGCTGCCGCCAACCTCGCCATGCTGCGCTTCGATGTAATATTTTTGACCCGCTGTCAGGGTGACCGGGGCCGAAGCTTGGCTGGTGAATTTGTCCCACTGCTGGAAATTCGTGAATCCCGTGACACTTGCGATGAGTTGTTTGTTAGCAGCCGTATCATTGGTGCTCAGATAGAGCCGCGAACCATCGTCACTCGAGATATAAAACACATAAGAGCCTGACGCGGGCGCGGTGAAAACGCCGCTCAGGCGCCGGGAGTAATCGTTGCCCGCGTTTTGCTGCGGAGTCAAACTGTCCAAGTATGCGACCGACGACCGGGCCGTAGTGTCCCAGGTATTGTTATTGTAAACGGCTGCTCCGCTCCAGCGTTCTTCTTTCATCAGCCCATCGGGAACGGCATCGTAAATAGTCACAAAATGCTGTTCAAAGCCCGTCGTGAGTGACGCGTTGGTGGAGAGGCTGAGCTGGATGCGCAGAGATTCGGCGTCTTCCGGTATGGGATCGGCAACAACCCGGAGGAGTAGCGATTGCCGCGTCGTCCCAGGGGGAAACACCAACGTGCCGCCGTTTGTCGGTTCGCCCGAAAAGGGGTCGAGGAACGTGTAGTCCACGCCGCGCCCCGAGGCCGTTCCGCCCACGACGCCATAGTCGACCGCGACGGGTACGTCCGAGGCCTGGTTCAGGATCACGGGGATGCTGAGCGTCCTCAGCCGAGGATCAGCATTTTCACTCGTGATCGTGTCGCGAGTCTCGAAACCAACACGGACCGGACTGGCGTCATTGTCGGCGATGGAGTAACTGGCCTGCCGCGCGACCCCGAACGGGTACCACGGTTGGCTGCCGGCGACGCTTTCCAGCCGGAGTGATATCGTTTCCGCGCCTTCCGCGATTGTGTCGTTGACGAGAGCCAACACGACCGTGACGCCCTTCGCGACAGCGGGGATCGTCAACACGTTTCCGCTTGCCTGGGGCGTGAACGTGGACGCCACGGTGCCGTCGAGTCGCAGGATTTGGCCCGAGTAATCTTGACCGGGGGTCGCCGTCCCTAGCAGTGAGTAGGTGATCGAAAGCGCCTGGCGGTTTGTGCTGTCGTTGTCCCGGTAAACATAAAATCGCACATCCGTGGTGGCTTCTGTCACCGCGGTAATCGGAAATGTGCTGACGTTGACACGATCGCCTCCGGTAGACTCGTCGATCGGTTCGACGACACAAGTTGCTTGCCAAAGGGGTGGCAGTTTGTCCGGGCCCAAGCGAAGCTTCCGAAGCCTCCAGTCAAGGCCGAATCTGTCAGCAGACATCCGGCTCATCACCACGCCAGGGGAGTTGTTGTTGAATCCGTCAAAGCTGTTGATAAGAGCCAGTTCATCTGCGGCCGACAGATCCGAGGGAAGACCGTCCGCAAAGGGCCATCCTGAGAGGGGGGCTGCCCGATCCC
>JBJTOW010000444.1:0-6214 GCA_046074805.1 Planctomycetota bacterium
GTCGCATTATCACCCGAACGGATTCGCTGCCTACTCCCCGGCCCAGGACTCGCGAGCGGGCTGCCGACATCGCCCCGCGGCGGTCGACATACGCCGCGTTCCGCTCAGCGCGGCTCAATCTTCCCGGAAACGAAAGCCGCCGTTGATCGGCAGGATGTGGCCGGTAATGAATGAGGCGTTGGGCGAAGCGAGGAATCGAGCGGCCCGCGCGACATCGTCAGGGGTTCCCCATCGCCGCATCAACGACTCGGCGACAGCGCGTTCCCGCCAATATTCGGATGCTTGTTCGCCCCAAGCGGTGCGAATCCAGCCCAACGCAAGGCAGTTGACGCGGACGGCGGGGGCGAGACTGCGGGCCAAACTGCGAGTGAACGCCATCACCGCCCCTTTGATCGCCGTGAACAGCTCGCCGCTCTCGCCCGCCATCCCATGCTCGACTTGGTCCCAGCCGATATTCAAGATGACGGCCTCTCCATGGGGGCTTTCTCGTTCCTTCATGCGGGCGCCGATGTCGCGCGACAATCGCATGGTGCCGGCCACGTCGACTCGCCAGAGAAGGTCGAGCTTTTCGTCGAAAGAGGCATGCCGCGCGGCGCCGGTCAGCACATCGGCGCCCGCGTTATTCACCCAAACATCCACGCCGCCGCGCCAGTTCCAAGCCGATTCGACGAGCGGTCCGTGGTTAGCGGCGTCGGCCAAGTCGGCTTGCAATACGATCGCGTCGCGTCCGCGTTCGCGAATGGAAGCCGCGACCCATTCGGCCTCCATCCGGCGTGTTCGGCAGTGCACGATCACATCCGCGCCCGCCTCGGCCAGTTCCAGCGCGATGGCGCGCCCCGCGCCACTCGACGAACCGGTCACCATGGCGACTCGCCCGGATAGCTCGGACATAATTCAACCACCGGGCGATAGGGCGCCGACTGGGGCTAGCGTTGCACGCGGGCCGAACCGCCCTTGGCTAGCGATTCGACTTCGTCGAGCTTCGCCATCGTCACATCGCCCGGGAATGTGGTCAGCAACGCGCCGTGGGCCCAGCCGAGCCGCAACGCCTCTTCGGGCGAACGGCCGGCAAGCAACCCGTAGATCAATCCCGCCGCGAAACCATCGCCGCCGCCGATTCGGTCGAGCACATCGAGTTCGCACGTTGGGCTGACGTAGCGTTGGCCGTCGATCCAGAGCACGGCCGCCCAATCGTGGCGGTTCGTCGAATGGACTTCGCGGAGCGTCGTAGCGACGATTTTGATGTTGGGAAACTTCTTGACCGACGCCTCGATCATGTCGAAGAACGTTTGCGGATCGAGTTTCGATTTGTGGGCGGCGACTTCGGGGCCGGAGACGCCGAGTCCCTTCTGAAGATCCTCCTCGTTTCCGATCAGCGCGTCGACGTTGCTGACGATGCGGGCGAGCGTTTCCTGCGCTTTGCCGGGGCCGCCGACCGAGGCCCACAGTTTCGCGCGGTAATTGAGGTCGAAAGAGTTGATCGCGCCCGCCGCTTTGGCCGCTTTCATTCCCTCAATAATCACTTCCGATGTGGTCGCGGACAGCGAGGCGAAGATGCCGCCCGAATGGAACCAGCGGACTCCGCCACCGAAGATCTTGGCCCAATCGAAATCGCCCGGCTTGAGCAGCGCGGCGGCCTCGTTCGAGCGGTTGTAGAAAACGACGGGCGGACGGACACCCTGGCCGCGGTCGCTGTAGACCGTGGCGAGATTCGGTCCACGCACGCCGTCATGCTCGAACCACTTGTAGAACGGCGTGACCCCCATTTCCCGGACTCGGGCCTGGATCAGTTCGCCAATTCCGTAATTGACCATCGCGGTGGCCACGGCCGTCTTCAGCCCGAAGCAGTCCGCCAGATTCGCCGCCACGTTGTACTCGCCGCCCGAAACGTGGATGTCCAGCGACCGCGCCTTGCGGAACGGAATGATGCCCGGATCGAGCCGATGGACCAGCGCTCCCAACGCGACAAAATCAAACGCACTCGGACCCGTACGGATATTCAAACCGCCCATGGCTGCTCCAGATACTGACACCCCGCCGCTCCGCGCTGCACCCGCAGCGTAGCCGAAGGCGGCCCAAACACCGAATTGTCGCGACCCTGCCCCGCAAGTTCAAGGTGGCGCCTCACCCACGCGCGATCCGCCGTTCGCCGCTGACATCAGAACGTGGGGAGCAAAAGGATGTGACGACGCGGTTATCTCGAAGATGAGCGACTTTTGGCAGCGCGCTAGCTCAACAAACGCTCCAGGTCTTCCGCGGTCAGGTCGCGGAGGACACTGTTGTCCTCGGTGAGAATCGCGTCTGCGACTGCCCGCTTCGCGGCCTGCATCTCCAGGATCTTCTCCTCGATCGTATCACGGCAAATCAAGCGGTAGGCGAACACATGGCGGGTTTGCCCCATGCGGTAGGCGCGATCCACCGCCTGCGCCTCCACCGCCGGGTTCCAACAGGGGTCAAGGATAAACACGTAGTCCGCCGACGTCAGATTCAATCCCTGGCCGCCGGCCTTCAAGCTGATCAAGAACAACGGAATCCTGGGGTCTTTCTGAAACCGCTCGACGCGGGCTTGCCGGTCGCTCGTCTGGCCATCGAGATACTCATAAGCGTAACCCTCGCTATCCAGCCGTCCGCGGACCAAGGCCAACAGCGAAGTAAACTGGGAAAACACCAACGCCTTGTGGTTTTCAGAGATGATCTCCGAAAGTTTCTCCATGAGCGCTTCAAGTTTCGCGCTTTCCACTTCGGTGTACTGCGAGTCGACGAGCGCCGGATGGCAGGCGACTTGCCGCAGCCGCAACAGCGCTTCGAGCACGTGGATTTTCGACTTCGCCATCCCACGCGACTTCACCGTCTTCAATAGCGCTGTTCGATAGTGGCTTCGCAGTTCGTCGTAGAGCCGACGTTGCTTGCTGTCCATTTCGCAAAACAAAGTCTGCTCGGTCCGCTCAGGCAGCTCGGTGAGCACCTGTTGCTTTGTGCGGCGCAGGATGAACGGCCGCAAAGCCAGGGCGAGCGTCGATCGGACACCTCCACCCGCATTCGCCGTCCCCTTCGTTTCCGCCAGTGTGCTGGGCGAGTTGCCGTGAATATCGGGATTCTCGCCTTCATCCGCCACCTGCTCGCCGGCGCCCCGCGCGGATTTGGCGAGCCGCTGGAAGGCGGAGGACATTCCGAGCATCCCGGGATTGATGAATTCGAAGAGGGACCAGAGTTCGCCAAGGTGGTTCTCGATCGGAGTGCCAGTCATCGCCAGTCGATGCCGGGCGCGGATCAGCCGACAACTTTTCGCCGACTGCGAACTGGCGTTCTTGATCGCTTGCGCTTCGTCGAGAATCGCGTAATCGAATTGGATCTCCTTTAGCGTCGGGACATCGCGGCGCAGCGTGCCGTAAGTCGTGAGCACAAGGTCGTACTGTTTCAACTGATCGCGGACGAAGACGCGTTCATTGCCTGTGAACCGCAGCACGCGTAGGTTTGGGGCGAACCGTTTGGCTTCTTCGGCCCAGTTGAACACCAAACTCTTGGGCGCGACCACAAGCGATGGCAGATGTTCATCGGGCTTGTCGGCCATCGATTGGCGACGGGATTCGAGAAGCGCGAGCACTTGCACGGTTTTGCCGAGCCCCATGTCATCGGCTAGGCACCCTCCCAGGCTGAGCTCGCGCAACCCATGCATCCATCCCAGGCCCGCCTCTTGATATGTCCGCAGGTTGCCCTGGAAACCATTGGGAGCCGCTTGTGGCGCGAACCCTCGAAACGACCGTAGATTCTCCCGCCACTCGGCGAACCGTTCGTCGATCCCGACTTGATTGGCCGCGTTCGACTCAAGTAGCGAATCCAGCAGCAAGGCTTGGGATGGCAGGAACTTCAATCCCTCGGTGTCATCGCCCCGTTCCGCCAATTCGGCGATCGGGCCGAACTTCGCGAGCCATTCGGCGGGTAACATGCCCGTCGTGCCGTCCCCCAGCGTGACATACTGTTCGCCACGACGAATCGCCGCCAACACTTCGGGAAGCTCAACCGATTCGCCCTCGAAATTAAGGGTGGCGTTCAGTTCAAACCAATCAATCTCGGATTTGACTTGCAACGTCGTGCCGGTTGACCGCCGGACCAACTGCCCATCGGCGATCACTTGCCATCCAAGCCTCAAGGCGGCCGATGTGATTCGCTCGATGGAACGTGGATCGCACTGGTAGGACCACGGATTCTCCAAGGTTGACCGCACCGATTCCTCGAAATCCGGATGCGTTTCCAATTCCGTGGCCAGTTCCTCTTCGCGATTCAGGTCGCGACGGAGCACTTTGCGTTCGTGGGGCGAGGCGAACACGGAATGGCCGTAACCCGGCAGATACGTCTTTTCGTCATAGCGGCAATGGAGCGAAACCGTCATCATGGCCTTGCGGGTCCGATTCGCGGCCGGAAGTTTGATCATGACTTGGCAAACGGGCGCAATGTCTTCCTGTTCCCATTGCAACTCGGGCGGCAAATGGCTCGCCAACTGCGGATAACGCAAGCATTCGAGCATGAATTGCGGGCCCTCCGTGAAGGGAACACGGACCGGCTCGACACCCAACGCTCGGCAAAGCCTGGCCGATTCGTCGTTGGCGATATTGATGATGCGATCGGCGTGCACCGCCAGGCCGAGGTCGCTGATCAGCGTGGCGTGATGGGCGGCAAGATGGGTCTCACCCCGCCGCAATTCGGCCCGCATATCCCAGCAGTGCGCGCTGTTGTCAGGTTTGATTCGCAACACCATCCGGTACGGTTCCTCAGCGTCCCAAGTCAAGGGACGGGCCGATGCGAACAACTCGGGACGCCGGACCGTGAGCAGTCCCAGAAGTCGGCCCGTTTCACAGAGTTTCGGCAGCAGCAGGGTGGCGAGCATCGCGGGAAGCGACGCGCCAAAACGCCGTGACACCGTCCGTCGGCTGATGGATGAGTAGTCGGAATCATAGGATGGATCAACAGTCGGCAAATCAGTTCCCAATAACAGCGGCAACAGGTTACGGTCCGCCGGATCCTCCCAACGCTCGAGGCTGCTCCGATCCATCCCGACCGGCTGAAAAGGGCCCCAATTCGCCGTTGGGGCCGCGCGATGCCGCTGATAAAAGAAAATCACAGGCTGGCGTTGGTTGGCTGACTCGGTGATATCCAACATGTAGACCAACCGCAGCAAGTCCGCCCGCTGCTCGAGCGGTTTGCGTTCCGCCGGACTGGATTCCCGCACTGCCACGTGCCGCTCAAGTCGATCGAAACGGGAACGCCACAAATTGGCTGGCGGGGTAAACCACGATGAATTGACGGAAGATCCTCGGAGAAACGCCTGGAGCTTCGCTTCTTGTTCAGCCTTCGTGCTGGCGACCAAAGAATTAACCCCGAACCGATCGTCCCGCGTAACGATATCCCGCGACCGATCACTCGGGCTGACAGTTCTCGGGTTCACAGCGGCGCGGGAAGACTCCGCGTCGCGGACGACTGCTGTTTCTCGGCCGGTCGGCGACTTCGCGCGACTCGTATCCCGAACACTGTCCGGTGTCAGTCTCGCCTTACCTGAAGCTGCGGACTCGTTTGTCGACGCCGGCTTGCTCGGAGCGACCGGCTTGCTGGCAGTGGCGGGTGTGCTCGCCATGTTCGGCTTGCTCGACTTTCCCGCCGCTTTGGCCACCCCGGCGGCGGCAATCGCGGCCGCATTCTCGGACGATTGTTTTCCCGGCTGAATCTGGGGAGGCGGCGGTTCGACAAAAGCCAGTTCCACATTTCCGCGTGTCGGCATCGTGCGGATCGCCTTCAGGCGGTCCAATTCGAGAAAGCTGGCCCACAAATGCTGACAGTGTTTCGCCTCGACAGCCTTGCCGCAGGTGCAGTGGACTTCCAGGCGGGTGTTCGAATTAGACCAGGCGACATTTACGAGCTCATGTCCGCCGCGGATGGTAACTCGTAGCTTGGCGCTATCCCGCTGCCGGTCCGTGACGGCGACGTCGTTCTGGTCGTACAGTTGGCGACCGCGAAGTTTTTCGGGGACGGGGAAGAGTGATCCGCAACGCTGGCATAACGACATACCGACTCAACTCCCCCAGCCGCTACCGCTCGATCGTTTTCGCAGCCAAACAGGTCACGCGTTTTCGCCCAAATTGCCAATCTTACCGTTGCGAGTGGGAGTCAGCGAGTAGTGTCCAAACAGGCGGAGTCGGCCGCTATATTGTGGACCGCACCA
>JBJTOW010000445.1:0-4616 GCA_046074805.1 Planctomycetota bacterium
CGAGATGTCGTCCGAGGGGGAAAGCGGTGCCTGCGGCACCGCACTCCAAAGAGCGTTGCGTCGGTGCCTCTGGAGTGCGGCGCCCAAGGGCGCCGCTTTCGCAACGCCGACGATGGCAGTTCGACGTGCGGCCACGGCATCCACGTCGTTACGCTCGGCGGGCGTTCGCGACCACGATGCGTCGTCCGAGGGTAGAGTCCATCGTATGGGAGCGGAGCGGAACTCACACTCGGCGTTGGCCGTCGACGTGGACTTGGACGACGCGAAGGTCGGGATCGAGCACCAGGATGTCGGCGCGTTTGCCGACATCCAAGCTACCTAGCTCGGCGTCGCGGCCGATGATGCGGGCCGGGGTCAAGGTCGCCATCCGCACCACCTCCCATAGCGGCCGGCCCGTTAGTCGCCAGAATGTCCGGACCATGTGGTCCATTCCCTCGACGCTGGAAGCCAAGGCGGTAAGGTCCGGCAGCATGCCGACGCCGTCGTGCTTGACTAGCGGTTCGCCGCCGTCCAGCGGCCCAAGCTGATATCGGCCGTCGGGCATGTCGAGTGCTCGGCTGCAATCGGACACCAGCGCCAGCCGGTCGGAACCCTTGATCTTGAGCGCCAATAACAGGAGGCCGGCATCCAAATGTTTACCGTCGGCGATCACTTCCGTGGTCAGTTCGTCGTAATAGAGCGTCGCTTCCAAGACGCCGCCCTGCATCGGGTACATCTGGAACTGGCGCAGCTTGCTTTTGTCCGACATCGCGCAAAAAAGGTGGTCGACATGCCGAACGCCCCAGCCGACCGCCTCGGTCATCTGGGCGAACGTGGCCCAGGAATGGCCGACATTCGTCCGCACGCCTCGATCGCGACACGCCAAGGCGAACTCGCGGGCCCCGCCAATCTCGGGCGCCACCGTGGCGGTCACGAGATCGTCCGCGTACTCGAGGTACTGGGAATACTCTTCGGGCACCGCCGGCCGCACCGCCGCGCCCGGGTGCGCGCCGCGCGCCTCGTAGCGGAAGTACGGGCCGTAGAAATGTGCGCCGATCACCTGCGAACCGTCCACAAGCGGCGTCAGCCGGAACGACCGCGTCTGTTCGAGCGTCGCCAAGATCTGCTCGTGACGCGCGACCGTGGTGGTCGCGGCGAGCCGCGTGGTGCCATGCCGCAGATTCGCCCGCAATGCGCGTTCAAAAGCGTCCCGAGTTCCATCCATGAAATCGCCGCCGCCGCCGCCGTGGACATGCAAGTCGATGAACCCCGGCGCGAGGTAACCCTCGCCCGCATCGACCACCACCGCGTCTGGCGGCAGCGGCGCGTCGCTCGCCAATAACTCGGCGATCCGACCAGTGCGCACGACCATCGCCCCGCGTTCCACGCGATCGCTTCGCACCAGTGTTCCTCGAAACACCAGAGCGCCTCGAAAACCCAGCGGCTGATCCATGGCTAATCGCCTCCTCAAGCAAGCCGCAGCCCAGGCCGCGGTGGAAATGGAACGGGGCTCGAATCTCGGAACTATATCGCATGGAGAATCGATGAGTGCGACGGCCGAGCTCGCATGGTCAACGGCGTTTGGCCAGCCGCAGCGAGTTGGCGATCACGGACACCGAACTGAAGCTCATCGCCACCGCCGCCGCCATCGGTCCGAACGTGAGTCCCAGGATCGGCTGCAGAACGCCAGCGGCGAGCGGAATTCCCAGGCCGTTGTAAACGAACGCGAAAAACAGGTTTTGGCGAATGTTTCGCATCACGGCGCGACTAAGATCCACAGCCCGCACAAACGCGGCCAAATCGCCCGCCACCAACGTCACGTCGGCGCTCTCGATCGCCACATCGCTCCCCGTTCCCATCGCGACCCCGACATCGGCCGCCGCCAGCGCCGGCGCGTCGTTCACGCCATCCCCGAGCATCGCCACCCGCCGCCCAGAACGCCGCAACGTTTCCAACACCGCGAGCTTTTCCCCTGGCGACAGTCCGGCACGCACTTGATCAAACAATTCTCCTGGCTCTCCCGCGTCTCCCGCCAAGCCGTACGACGATTCGGGCGGCGAACCAGCGGTGGGAAGGCTTCCCATCGCCCTCGATGAACCGCCCACGGGCCCGGCGGCGACGTCTTCTTCCCACGGACCGTCGGTCAACTCGGGTTGAGCGACCCGTCGAGCGACCTCCAGCGCTGTTCGCTCGTTGTCCCCCGTGGCCATCGCCAACCGCAAGCCGCGCAGCCGCAAGGCGGCCAGCGTTCCGGCCGCGTCCGGCTTGATCGGGTCATGCAAGGCGATTAGCCCCGCCGGCCGGCCGTCGACCGCCACAAACATCACCGTGCAGCCGCGTTCCCGCCAGCTTTCCGTCCACGCCTGCCACGGACCGTCCGGCCATGGTTGGAATGCCGGAGTCGCCACGCCGAAGCTGAGCGAGACAAGCTGTACGACGGGTTTTTGCACGGAACCGTCACTGGCCGGAGCATGCTGCGCCGCCGATGGCCGTTTCGCAGGTAGGGGCAGGAACGCGTCGAGTCGCGGCGCTTCGCAGAACGCTCGCGAACCGACCCGCACCATCCGTCCCTCGACACGGCCCGCCACACCGCCTCCCGCCGCCGAAACAAAATCGTCTGGCGCGACGCGGCCGCCCGAAAGCGGTTCCGCACCCCGCGATGTCGCGTCGACTGTTTCGGTCTGCCGGACGTTTGACATAACGTTCGCTTCAGCGACAGACTTTTCAGCGGCATGCGCCGCGACGATCGCTCGTCCGAGCGGATGTTCGCTCCAGCGTTCCACTGCGGCGGCGAGCCGGATGACCTCCGCTCGCTGAAACGGCGCCAGCGGCAGGACGGCTCGAAGCTCGGGTCGGCCGACCGTAAGCGTGCCGGTTTTATCGAACACCACGGTATCGATGCGGGCGAGTTGTTCGAGCGTTTCGGCGTCGCGAATGAGCACTCCTTCGCGGGCGCCGCGGCCGACGCCCACGATCACCGACATCGGGGTCGCCAACCCCAGGGCACACGGACAGGCGATGACCAGCACCGATACGGCGTGAACGAGTCCACGGACATACGCGTCTTCGCCTCCGAGCCACCACCAGACGGCGAACGTCAGAGCAGCAACGGCGAGCACTGCGGGCACGAAGTACGCGGCGACCTGGTCGGCGACTCGTTGGATCGGCGCTCGGCTGCGCTGCGCCTGCACGACCAACTGGATGACCTTGGCCAGCAGTGTATCGGCCCCCGTGTGCTCGGCCCGCATCAGGAACGCGTGCGACTGATTGAGGGAACCGGCGAGCAGTCGGTCGCCTGGCGACTTCGCGATCGGCATCGGTTCACCCGTGAGCAATGCTTCGGAGACTGCGGCGGTCCCCGCGAGCAACACGCCATCCACGGGCACTTTTTCCCCCGGCCGGACCGACAGCTGATCGCCGGGGCGAACCTCGGCTAACGGCGTGTCGGTCTCCCCGGATTCGCTCCAGCGGTGCGCGATCGGGGGAGTGAGATCGAGCAACGCCCGCACCGCGTCGCCCGTCCGGCGACGAGCTCGCAGTTCGAGCATCTGCCCCAGCAGCACCAGCGTCACGATCGCCGCCGCTGATTCGAAGTAGAGCGGTGGACCGTGGCCCCGCGTCATGCCGCTCGCCACCGCCGACGGTGGAAACCCGCGTGGCTGGTCGTGCTTTTGGTTGTGCTGGCTATCAGGGTGGCTGGCCGGCGAATCGGCATGAGGGCCGGTTGAGGTCAGCAGCAGGGTCGCCAAGCTGAAGAGGTATGCGGCGACGGTCCCGACGCCGATGAGCGTAAACATATTAAGCCGCCCGGTGGCGACACTGGCCACCGCGCGTGACAGGATCGGCCAGCCCGCATAGACCAACACAACGCCCGTGAGGATCGCTTGCCAGACACCGTTCGCTTTACCGGCCAAGAATTCAGGGAGCCCAATTCCCACCATCGGTCCCATGGCGAGGATCATGACGATCAGCGTGGGCGGCGTGGCGATCAGCAGCCGCCGCGTCATATCGTACAATTCGGTGGTATCGTCGAGTGAACCGTGGCATGGCTGTTCCGGCTCTAGCGCCATGCCACACTCGGGGCAAGCGGCTGGAACGGGGCTCCGCACGCCCGGACACATGGGGCAGATGTAGGCCGTCGGGGCCGCGCCATGGGCTGGCGGCGATTCGATGCCGAGAAACCGGCGGCGGCAACTCTCGCAGCAAAAGAAGTAAGTCTGGCCGTCTCGCTGGGCGCGGAGCGGCGATCGCTCGTCCACCTCCATGCCGCAAATCGGGTCGATCGCCATACGTTGCACGCCTGGTACTTGCTTTGGATCGCAGGTTTCTTCACGCCAGAGAGCGGACCGAAAAAGGCGATCGCTATGCCGCTCTCCCGCACTTCGCGGACCACTTTGTCGACGTCGAATTGCCAAGGCCGATAGTAACACGGTATCTGAGGACGGGGGCGGTAGAACCACTCGGCGATGTTTCCGCCATGGGGGCTTGCCAAACCGCGTCCGGGAGAAAATACTCGGGGCTTATCCCTCGTCGAAAGCGATCAACGTTTCGAACCGGGGCCAGAGTGGCGGAATGGCAGACGCGCTGGATTCAAAATCCTGTGTCCTCACGGGCGTGTGGGTTCGACTCCCACCTCT
>JBJTOW010000446.1:0-5008 GCA_046074805.1 Planctomycetota bacterium
TTTCGGTGAACGGCGTTGGCGGAGCGACGGAGACATTTGAGTTCGTCGGCAACGGCGGCAAACCGTTGAATCCCAACGCGACGGCGGTTGACATTTCCGGCAACTTGACGCCTGTTGGGGTCGCTGGTTTCTTGCGGGACGCGATCAACGCGGGCGGCTCAGGGGTCACGGCTGCGGCGGTGGGTAACCGCGTGACGATGGTCAACGACGTTTCGGCCCAGACCAGCACGCCGAATATCCAAGTCGTCGGCAATCGGGGGTTGGCGGCGATTCTTGAAGCCGTCCCTGGTAACCAGTTGGCGGACGGGCAATTCTTCCGGCTGCAGTTTGGCGGCGGCCAAACCTTCACGTTCGAGTTCGACAACGGAACGGGTGGATTTGGCGCCGGAAACATTCGGATCCCGTTCTTCAGCTTCCAGACGGTCGACCAAGTTGCGGCCTCGATCCTCGGGGCGATCGCCAACTCCGGCGCACCGGTCACAACCCAGTTGGTCACGAATGCGACCGCTGGTTACGGCCGGGTCGTCGTAAGCGGCACGGGCATGAACTATCTGCAAGCGACATCGCCGGTCACAAACATGACGCAGCGGTTGTCGCCTCGAGTGTTCACGATCAATGTGGAAGAGAATTTCACGGCCGCGCAAGTGGGAACGGCTGTCGAGCAAGTCGTGGTGCAATCGACGCGGTTCATGGCCAGCGCCGACGGTGGGCGGATCAATTTCCCGCCGCCGAAGGTCGCGCCGCCCGCCGTTCCGCCCAATCGTATCGCGACGGCCGCCGCTGATTTCCGCGGCGTCCCGCAGTGGGTTGACCAAGGCAGCGCGACTGGAGTGGCGATCGGCAACATCGCGGTGCCGTTCTGGGCAGCCGACTCGGCTTCCGAACTCGCGCGGCAGATCACCACCGCGATCAACCAGACTTTGATTCCTGGCGTCACAGCGACTCAAAGCGGCGCTTCGGTCGTCGTCGACGGCTTGTTGAGCGGCGGGATCACGACCCCAGCGCCGTTCACTGGCGGCGGTTCGGGACCCGGCGGCACCGTTACGGGTATGGCGTCTGTGGGCGGTTCGTTGTACGCGATCACCGATAACGGCGGTTTGTATCGCATCAATCCGGACGTGTTCACGAACATCACCGAGCCGCCGTCGCCGCCAAATCGAAATGTGCCGACGCAGTACATTGGCTCGTCGTCGGACGACCTGCTGGGTATTCGCTTCGCCGGTTTGGCGGCGGGCCCGACCAGCGTTGAGAACGGCCGATACGCCAACACGCTCTTCGGCATCGATCGCAATGGGCGGCTGTACGCCTTCAACACCCAAGGCGTGCTGCAGCCGATCTTTGTTGATGGACAAACCAGCGTTGACACGGGCATCTCGAACATTTCCGGCTTCGATGGCAGTTCCGTTGGTGGTGTGCAAGGGCTCGCCTTCTCCACGCTCGATCGCAACCTATGGGGAATCACGCCGAATCGGCCGTCCGGCGCTGCCGCGACGCCGATGGATGTGCGCGTTGGAGCGGCCACAGCCGTAGGCGCCGGAATCGCAGTCGACATGCGGCAGCTCGACTTTGGCCACGGCATCAACGCGACGTACGACACCACGCGGCCGGGCCTTCTCGATCCCACGGCGCCGTGTGACCCAACAGCCGATCTGAACCCGTATCCTTACTGCGGATTCGCCAGCTACCACTTCGGTTTGGGCCGCGTTGGCAATGTGCCTCGAACGTACGATTTCCCGGGTGGCGCCCAGGGCACGCTGATCACGGAAACATTTAGCCTGAAGGGCTACGTCGCGGCCGACCAGCCGACCCTGTACTTCAACTATTTCGCCTCGACCGAAGACGCCAACACGCCAGCGATCAACTATGACTCGTTGCGAATCTTCGTTGGTGGACCGGACGGACAATGGGTACGGGTCGAACACAACGACCAGGGCGAGTTGCCGCCGGGCCGAATCTACGACAACAGCAATTCGTGGCGTCAAGCCCGCGTTGATCTGGGCGCGTTCGCGGGCCGCGAGGATCTCCGTTTGCGGCTCGATTTCAGTTCCGCTGGCGATATGAACTTAGGCGATCCGAATACGACTGGCACCGAGCTATGGGCTGTGCCCGGCACCAGTCTGTCCGACGGATTGACGTTCCAAATCGACAACGAAATCTTCGAATTCGACATGGGCTTCACCGCTGTGGCCCCGTCAGGCGCGGCGCTCGTCGATGGCGAAACTTTCACGCTCACCGATTCCGCCGGTCAATCGACCACCTACGAATTCGACCGCGACAACCAACTGTCCAGTGCGACCAACGTTCGGATTCTGATCGATAACCGGCAGACGGCGGCCGACGTCGCTCGGTTGATCAATCAAGCCGTTTCGCTCAACGGACCCGCGAACGTCTTCCCGTCGGTCGCCGACAACAAGGTGAACTTCCCGCAGGCTCGCACGCTGACGCAAACCTTGGCTCCCGGTGAATCGCGGTTGGGTCTGGTGATCGACGGCAGTTTCGGCACCAATCCGACGTACAACCGCGTGCCAGTAACCCAAGCGATGACCGCTACCCAAGTGGCAACGGCGATCGACGCGGTGCTCGAACCTGTGTTCCACCCGGAATCGCTAATCGCCAGCAGTGGGCTCAGCTACACCGATGGCGACGCGTTCCAATTGAGCGATGGCCAGCGGACGGTCAACTTTGAATTCGACACCGGCTACGTTTTGACGCTGCCGGCCAACGGCGGTTTGTCGATCGCGGACGGCGATTCGATCACGTTCTTCTCCGCGACGCTCGATCGGACTGTCACGTTCGAATTCAACAAGGTGGGGGGCGTAGCGGTAGGCTCGATTCCGGTGGCGATCACCGACTCCACGAGCACGCTCGGTGTCGCCTCGTTACTCCGGCAAGCCATCTTGAGCGCCGCCGCCACGAATCCCGTCATCATTCAACTTGGGCTCGGCAATCCCCAGGTGATCAGCGGGTCGCGGTTGCACTTGGGTGGCAACTCGGGCACGCAAATCAAGATCCGCACGGGCGGCATCGGCGTGAATGGCGTGCCGGGCGTCGGCGGCGCGGTGCAGTTCCAAGTGCCTGGCGCGCTCGGCATCCGAGTGCCCGGTTCCGGAGGACCGCTGATTCGCGATGGCGAAACGTTCAGCGTCAGCGATGGCACGAGGACCGTCGTGTTTGAAATGGACCGCAATGGGGCCTCGACTTCGGGCCGTGTCGCGATCGCCTACTCGAACTCGCTGCCCAATGGCTCGCCAGCGCTTGTTGCGCAAGCGATCGCCGACGCGATCAATGCGGAGGTTACCGGCGGCCGCTTGTTGAATCTGTCGGCCACGGTCGTCGTCAGCCCCACCAATCCGCTCGACGTGGTTGTGGATCTGGGCAGCGACTCGCGGCATTCGCTCAACATGACCAACACGATTCTGCTCGCCGAGGGCCGCCAGGGAGCGGTTGTCGACGGCGAAACGTTCTCGCTGGGCGACGGCGTACGCACTTTCCGGTTCGAAATGAACTCGAACAGCACGACGCTCGCAGGCAACATTCCGATCACGTTCACCGCGCTGGACGATCCGGACACGATCGCGGCCAATATCGCGACAGCGATCAATGGCGTGGGTTTGTCGGGCTACAACGCTCAAGCGATCGGCCTGGGCCGCGTGGTGCTCAACGAGACCGTCGCGGCGGTGATCGACACGGCGGCGTTGATCAACATCCAGCGGACGGGCGCCCCTGGCGACGCCGTGATCGCCATCCCGTTCACGCCCAGCGCCACTTTCTCGTCGGCCAACGTGGCCCAAGCGATCGCCAACGCCATCGGCAGTTCGACACTGAACGTGGTGCCGACCGTGAACGCCGCTTCGCGTCGCCGAGTCACGCTCAACGGCGCGCCGATCACCTTGCAACTCAACGGAACGACCGTCGCCAGTTCTTCCGATCCGCCACTGTCGTTTGAAACGCCAGTGGACATCGTGAAACAGTACCGCAGCATGGTCCGGGTCATTGGCCACACCGTGGTCGACGCGGGACCGCTTGGCTTATCCGACAATTTGCCGGCCGATGTGCCGAGCGATCCCGATTTCATGCGGGTAGGCTACAACGGCAACCAGCGCGGACAAGCGAACCTATTCGAAGGCATCTACCTGGATGACTTCATCATCGGTTTCGCGGAACGCGGTGAGATGGTCACTGGCGCGACAACGAATTCGAACTTCGTCGTGAATCCCGCTTTGGCCATTCCAATCGTCGACGTGCTCTCCGGCCCGTATCAACTGGAAATCCGGCGGTCCGACGAGTACACCGCTGGTACGTCGCTTGCGAAGAGCATCAACACGAATGATCGCCAGTCGACCGGCGTCACGCTGATCGCCCAGGCGGGCTCGCGGATCGTCGATGGCCAAACCTTCGGCCTGCGGACCGGTGGCGCGACTGTCACGTTCGAGTACGACGACTCCTCGATCCTTGATGGCAATCCGGAGAAAGGCGTCGCCGCCGGCCATGTGCTGCTGCGGTTCGATCCGACCGATCCCGATTACGTGGTGGCGGCCCGCATTCGCGACGCGATCAACAGCCCCGAGGTTCGAGGTATTCTCACGGGCGTGTCGGCCGCCTTGGCGGATGGCACCGATGGCTTGAAAAAGCCCGGCCCCAGCACTTCCAACCGAATCGACGTGTTCGGCCAAGTCTCGCTCGTGAAGGGCGGTGCACCCGTGCCCGAATCGAACGACACGATTCCATTCGCGACGGAAACCGGCATCGTCGGGTTGAATTCGCCGAACTACCAAGCTTCGGGATTCATCGGCGACAATCCCAATTTCCCGTTGCTCAAGGGTCAGGACGTTGATCTGTTCAAGGTGTTCCTGAATGCGGGCGAGCAACTGACAATCGACGTGGACGCCGCCGAGATCGGCTCGACGCTGAACTCGGTATTGGCGGTCTTCAACGCGTCGGGCGTTGCCGTGGCGTTTAACAACAACGGCCGCGGCACCGGGGAACTGGTGAGCAACGATTCGTTCCT
>JBJTOW010000447.1:0-7612 GCA_046074805.1 Planctomycetota bacterium
ATCCGAATCATCTGTATCAACTGCTCTACGGTGGCATTTCGACGGGCGACATCCGGCGGCAGCACGAAGCCCGTGCTGGCGTGATGAATCAGATCGAAACGCTGGCCACGTCCAAGGGCGAAGCGTTGCCTTCCGGTGAGAAGCAGCGCTACGGGCAGTTCGTGCAGGGCTTTCAGGAGGTGAACGGCCTACGCGTTCGGCTCGACACTGTCGCCGATCACCTGCGAAAGTTCGCTCCACAGGTTGACGAGCGCTACACCAGGCCGCAGTTCGAGACCGACTGGCACGATTGCTTGCTGGACTTGGGCATCTCGGCCCTTGCGGCTGGCATTACAAACACGCTGACGATCGGCTCGGGCCGTGGCGAGATATTCGGTTCGTGGAAAGGACTCGGCATCGATCAACAGGGGCACAACCTGGGGCACATGGAACAGCCCGGAAATCCGATCTGGATCAAGATCCGCCAGTACAACAGCCGAATGCTGGTGCGAATGATGGAAAAGCTGGAAAGCGTGCCGGAAGGCAGCGGCACGATGATGGACAGCACGCTGATCGTCTACACCAGCAACAACGCGGACAAGCAACACACCAACGGCGCCAACTGGCCCGTCATGCTGCTGGGCCACTGCGGCGGCATCTTCAAGACGGGTTGCTTCACGCGGCTCGATGGCAAGCGGCCGATCAACTCGCTCTATACGACACTACTTCGCGCTGCCGGCCAGAACGTCGATCGGTTCAACATGACGGAGCAACTCGCTCGCAAGTTCGACAGCAAGACCGGGCCGCTCGCCGAAGTGCTGGCCTAAACACCATGCAAACCCAATTCAACTCACTGGTGCTGGCGATAGCGCCGGCCTTAGTGTTGTCGTGCGGAATGCTTTCCGCCGCCGAGGAGACCTACACTCCGGGCCAACCTATCAAGAAGGATTTCGCCGCCTTCGCCAAGCCGTTTCTCGTCCAGCACTGCGTCGATTGTCACGGCCCGAAAGACCCCGCAGGCAAGCTCTCCCTCCACGACCTCGGCCCTGTGGACGAAATCAATGCTGCCACTTGGAAGGCCATCTGGGCGCAGGTCACTTTGCGGGAAATGCCGCCGAAAGACGCCGATCAGCCCGCTATCGTTCAGCGATTGCAGTTTTCCGACTGGGTCGTCGGTGAACTAACCCGCGCGATGCGCGACAGAGGCGGGTTCCGCGACCACCTCGATCCCAACAAAGGCAACTTTGTCGATCACCAATTGCTCTTCGGCCCTTTGCCAGCCGGAATCAAACTTTTGCCGACCTCATCGCCGGCGCGCCTCTGGCGGGTCACGCCGCAGGAACACATCACGCGGTTTAACGAGTTGATCAATCGAGAGCCTGTATTTGATCCGGCGAAGCCCGGCCTGCGGACGCATGGCGATGCGGTGCCAACCAATCACGGCGGCGAACTCAAGCTCTACTTCGGCACCGACAACATCCTGTTCTGGCAAGGCGGCACCGTCGCCTACGCCACAGCGGTCAAGAGCGCCCCTGCTGTGCTCTCCTCAGCCCGAAATCACGGCTTGGAGAACTATCCCCATTTCTATTCGGTCAACAGCGCCGAAGCGACACAAATAATGGATGTCGCCAAAGACTTGATTCGCTACATGGCCTACGGCCCGCTCGCCATCGCCAAGCCCGAACAGATCACCGACGATCCGAAGACGTACAAGATGGAAGGGGATATCCGCGGCTTGCCCACGAGCATCGTTTACAGCACAAAGGTGTTGCGCCCGCTGACACCCGTTTACGACCTGATGAAAGACGATGGCGTCACCGACGAACGTTTGCGGGCCGCGATCGAGTATTTATTCGAATCGCTGACCTTCCGGCCGCCTACGGCTGCGGAATCGAACAGTTACCTGGCGATCGTGAAGCAATCGATCGATAAGCTCGGAAAGGAAGACG
Organism: Planctomycetota bacterium; assembly: GCA_046074805.1. Taxonomy (GTDB): domain Bacteria; phylum Planctomycetota; class Planctomycetia; order Pirellulales; family Pirellulaceae; genus CAIXSC01. The sequence continues at coordinate 1,929 of JBJTOW010000447.1, forward strand.
GCGCGGTCCTTGGCCTCTCCGCCATCTTCCTAGACCGCGACTCGCTTTTCCGTCCTGAACTGGCTTCGAACGGCGTGCCCGACGAGCACGGTCGTTTGTCGCTGCGGGACTGGGAATTGGGCCTCGCGGTAAATCACGCGCTGCGTTATCTCAAGCCGGACGAAGTGCTCCGTAAAGCGATCCTCGAGGGGCGGATGCGGACGAGCGAAGACGTGAAGCGCGAAGTCCAACGGATGCTGGCAGACAGCCGCATTCGTAAGCCGCGGGTGTTGCAGTTCTTCCGCGATTACTTCGATTACGACTTGGCCGGCTACATTTGCAAAGACGCGACGGCGCTTGCCGAGACAGGCGTGGGTAATCCGGGCGATGGCTATTACCGCGCAATGTTCGACGCGGCGGCGAGCACCGATCGCCTGATCGAATTGGTCCTTGAGAAAGATAATGACGTCCTTCGACAATTATTGACGACGCAGATGGTGGTTGCGACGAAAGGCGACGAGATTTATTTCGGCGAGCGACTGTCGAAAGCGAAGGCATTAGCCGCCGCCGAAGCGAAGAAAGCCGAGAGCCTGACCGAACCTGCGGACAATGCGACCAACAAGCAGAACAAACGGGCGAACAATAACACGAACGTCGCCAAAGCGGCCCTCTCCGGACCGAAGGAGTTCGCCCGAGTGAGCCGGCGAAGCTTCGGCAACGGTTCATTGCAACCCGATCGCATCCTCGCCGCAGCTCCGTCGGGTCAACGGCTCGGCTTGCTCACGCATCCCAGCTGGCTCGTGTCCCATTCCGACGCGATGGACAATCACGCTATTCGCCGCGGAAGGTGGGTCCGCGAACGACTGCTCGGAGGTGGCGTGCCCGACGTGCCGATCACGGTCGACGCAATGCTACCCGATGAACCAAGAACCACGCTACGCGAGCGGATGAGAGTCACGCGGGAGGAATACTGCTGGAGCTGCCACAAAAAGATGGATCCTCTCGGACTTCCGTTCGAAATGTTTAATCACGCAGGACTCTTCCGTACGACGGAACTCGACAAACCAGTCGATACCACCGGCGAGATCATCGATTCCGGCGATCCCGCGATCGACGGTAAAGTCGCGAATGCGCTCGAACTGATCGAGAAGCTGGCAGCCAGCGAACGGGTGGAACAAGTCTTCGTTCGCCACGCTTTCCGTTACTGGATGGGGCGCAATGAAACATTGAACGACGCTCCCGTTTTGCAGGAGGCTCATCGCGCCTACAAAAACGCCGGTGGCAGTATGAACGCGCTTTTGGTTTCATTGCTGACCAGCGACGCGTTTCTCTACCGGACTCCTTCGCCACGTTAGTATGAATTGAAATGGCCCCGACAACGCGATCTTAAATTTCTACAGTTAGCACTGCGCACTCTTCATGAAGATCCAGTCATCCATCCTGACCCTGGTATTGATCGCCTCCGGTGCGTCAGCGTCATGTGCCGAGCCTGTCATACCAAACAACGTTCAGCCACTGCTGGTTAAGTACTGCGGCGAGTGTCACGGGGCGGAGACCCGTGAGGCGGATGTACGACTCGATACGTTGTCATCGCTGGAAAAGGCACCTCTGCTCGATGTTCTGAATAAGGTGGAGTCACAGATCTTCTTTCGCATGATGCCACCGGACGACTCGCCTCAGCCCACGCCAGAAGAGCGGCACCTGCTTTTTTCCTGGGTGCAGGAAGAACTCCGGAAGCACAATGCCTCCAACCTCGACCAGAAGTCGCGTACGCCCGAAGCCGGCAACTGGGTCGATCACCGTTCGCTGTTCGACGGAAGCATCAAGGAAAAACCGTTTAGTCCAGCTCGGCGTTGGCTTGTCAGCCCGCAAATTTTCCAGCAGCGGGTCTTTCATGTGTTCGACTTCGACGCCCGAGCCCGAGAAAGCAATAAACTTGGCCTGCGAGGTGTTTCCAGCCCGATTAATCTGCCTGAGCACTCGGGCGTCCGGGATTACGACCTCGCCACGTTGAACGGTGGCCACTTGCTCACGATGCTCGGCAACGCCGAGTGGATTTCCAAGAAGCAGATCCGCGCGGCCCGGGTCAAAAACGGGGAATTGAAGGCCGACGAGTTCGAAAACAAGTCCGATCGCTTTTCACCTATGACTCCGCCGACATTCGAGGCGGTCGTCTTGAAGAAGTCGCCGCCGACCGAGGATGAGATTCGAGCAGCCGTTGTGACTCAATTCGAACGCGTGCTCCAGCGTCCGCCAACGCCCATTGAGTTGACGAGATACATCGACCTCACGTCTCTCGCGATTCAGATCGCCGGCAACACAGAGGGCTTGCGACAGATGCTCCAGGCCGTGCTCCTGGAATCGGAATTCTTGTATCGGATGGAGTTCGGCGAAGGTCCGGCGGATCAATTCGGTCGTCGGAAGCTGACTCCTCACGAGGCCAGCTTCGCGCTTGCCTATGCCCTGGGCGATCGCGGGCCAGACGCCACGCTAACCGAGGCCGCACGCGAGGGCCGATTGGCTTCCAAGCAGGACTACGAACGCGAAGTGCGGCGTATGCTTGCCGATAAGGACTACAACAAGGGCTCGATCGATCCGGCACTCAGTATCGAACACTACGGGGATTACTACTCGAGTTCGCACCCCAAAATGATTCGTTTTTTCCGGGAGTTCTTTGGGTATCCGATGGCCGTACGGGTTTTTAAGGATATTCAGCGCAGCGATGGAATCTATCGAGTGCCCGATCGGGGCACCTTCGGAACGCCCGGGTTTCTTGTCGTCGAAGCCGACCGGTTGGTGGCCAACGTCGTGGAGTCAGATCGCCACGTCTTCGAGACTCTGCTGACGACGGATCGCTTTTACATGTATCACAACATGGATAACGAAAAGGGAGAAAATCTGATCGCTGGCTGGCGGAAAGTCTATGAAACGCTCAAAGACACCGATTGGAGAACGAATCCGGAGCAGGTGGCGAAGGATCACGAAGCATTGCTCAAGCAATACGTGGCTCCGAATGCTATCAAAGGCAAAGGTCGAGGCGTTCACGAAACCGACATTTCCCGACTGATGAATCTCTTTGAAGATACGTTTGGACGCGGAGGTCGGCCCTTTACAACTTTTCCCTGGGCTCATGGCAATCGACTGTGGCATTCGCCGATCTACAATCTACCTAGGACTCCCGTTGAGGGAAGTTACGGGAAGGATGGCGTCTTCGATTACAATCCAGTCCAGCCGTTCCCTATGCCCCATCGTCGTGGAATCCTTACGCACCCCGCGTGGTTGATTGCGCATTCCGCGAATACCGCGACCGACCCTGTCCGGCGCGGCAAATGGATTCGCGAGAAACTGCTTGCCGGGAGTGTGCCCGACGTGCCGATTACCGTCGATGCCAAGATACCCGACGATCCGCATAAGACGCTTGGCGAACGGCTCAGCATGGCGACCCACAGGCAGGAATGCTGGAAATGCCACGTGCGCATGAACCCGCTCGGCATTCCGTTTGAAAGCTATGACGACTTCGGTCGCTTCCGCACCGAGGAACGATTGGAGCATCCGGAGAACATCGTCGCCAAGTCGAAGATCAAATACGGTAGCGACACCTACAAGACGGCCCCATTCTCGACCGTTGGGAGCATTACCGGAACCGGCGAAGCGGCCGTCGATGGCGAAGTGGCGGATGCCTTCGAGTTGATTGATCGCTTGGCGAAATCAGAACGAGTTCGGCAGTCGATTATCCGTCATGCATTTCGATTTTACATGGGTCGCAACGAAATGCTCAGCGATTCACAGACATTGATCGACGCCGATCAAGCCTATATTGAAAGCGACGGTAGCTTCAAAGCTGTTGTCGTTTCGTTATTAACTTCAGATTCCTTCATATACCGTAAGTAGAAACGGGATTCAGGCCATGTTTGACAGACGAGAATTTCTGCGTGCGGCAGCGTTGGCTTCCGGCGGCACGATGCTGGCACCTTGGTTGCAGAGTGTCCTCGGCGCTCCCGTCACCGGCGCGGCGCCCATGCGGTTTATCTTCATGCACAAAGGAAACGGATTGTTTCCGGATGTCATGGTGCCGCCGTCGCTCTCCGCCGCCGACGCTGCCAAGGAGAGGGGAAAACAGCCGTTTTCCGTGGATCTAAACCAGCATCAGCTACCCGAATGGATGCAGCCCGTCGCCGCGCATCAAGGCAACACGACCATCCTGCAGGGACTCTCCGGCATGATGTGCACCACGGGGCACCATGCATGGCAGTCCTCTCTAGGTGTTTACAAGGCCAACGAGCGGCCCAGTTCCATTAAGTGGGCTACGGTTGATTTCGAGCTGGCCCGACTCTTTCCTTCGCCGTTCGAGCACATTGAACTCGCCTGTTTCCCGGACGGTGGAGGGAATTCGCGGGGAAACATCGAAGGCATTGATATGGGATTCTCGGCCCGTGGAGCGGGGATGCCGAATTACGCCTTCGGTTCGCCGAAAGTCGCCCTTCGCGAGCTTTTCAAGTCCGTCGCCGCCGATAAACAGGATCAGACCCGCTACGCCCTTGAACGTAAGCTTTTGGAATTCACTGCGGGAAGCCAAACAGAGCTTGCCGCAGGTCTCGGTGGCAGCGAGCGGGCGAAAGTGGCTAATTACGTAGACGCCATTGAAAGCATCCGTCGGCGAAATGAAAAAGTAGATGGAATGGCCGATGCCATTCGCAAAAACCTGCCGCAAATGGACCCCAAATATTTCGCCGACAAGCTCTCGACTCTGGACCGACAATGGGGCCATACCGAGATTCTTCTTTCTACGTTGATCTCGGGCATGACCAATGTTGTCGCCTTCACGGTGGATGAACTTGGCACGCCTTACACCGGATTGCCGGGCATTGAGAACGACCCCGTCAACCTCCACGACGTTGGGCACGGTAAGGGCGTCGGCAAACTCACGGCTCTCGAAATCCGTGCCGCCGTTCGCACACAACACATGAAATTGGTCGACACCATTATCTCCCGACTCAAAGCGGTGCCCGAAGCCGACGGCAACATGTTCGACAACACGATGCTGTTCTACTTTCCCGACAACGGCGAGACTCACCACAGCAACGGCAGCGAATGGCCTTTTCTGGTATTCTCGGGCCGCAATGCCAAGCTCAACATCGCCGGACGCTACATCCGCCTGCCCAAACACGGAGACGCTGGTCATAAGACGCTCGGCAACTGGTACACGACGGTCCTTAACGCTTACGGGAACCCGATTAAGCATTTTGGCGACCTCGACATGGCGTTGGAAAGCAAGAAGCTCCCGCAAATGGGCGCTATTCGTGAGTTCCTCGTTTGAGGATCGCTTCGCGTTTGCCGATACCCCGCGTGGTGGGCGTTCCCGCGTTGACAAGCGGAGCGGCGCAAGCCGCCCGGTCCGTGGCGGGAGTGTCCCGCTCCCGGGTTCGCTTTCGGGAGCCAGAGGCTCCCCAGGATCACAAAGTTGCACGGCGCGCTCGTTGTGGCGGAGCCACGACCGACCGTAGCCCCGTCATTCATGACGGGGATTCGCGACGGAGGCATCATGACGGGGCATCATGACGGGGATTTATAACCGGGCATCATGACGCATGATTCATGACGACGGATTCATCTCGTTCGAATGCAGAACAAGCACCGGAGAGGCAAACTACTCGCCGATCATGGCGAGCAGATCGTCGTCTTTGTCGCTCATGGTCGGCGGTTTG
>JBJTOW010000448.1:0-2959 GCA_046074805.1 Planctomycetota bacterium
GGCGAGATAGGCCGGTCCACCGATAAGCTCGAGGTCGCCGGCCGTTTTCAAGCGATCGGTCAGCAGGACCGGATCGACTTTGGAACCGGCGTCATGCAACGCCAGCATGTGATCGAAGACGCGGCGGTTCGCGTCATCGTAGAAATCATCGGCTCGCAGTTCCAGCACGACATCGTCGATGACGTCGGGCATGAGCATCATCGAGCCCAGCACGCCGGATTCGGCCGTCAGGTCGAAAGGCGGCTGGCGATCAAACAGTTCGAACTGGTTCGGCGCCGGCGGGGCGGTTCGTTTGACGAAATCGGTTCGCCGTGTCGAAGCCATCGCCGCCCACTAAGCCTTTTCGCTCTTCTCGCTCTTCTCACCCTTTTCCGACTTGGCCGCGGCAGCTTCGGAGGTGACGGTCGGGACAACCCAGACCTTCATTTCCGCGTCGATGTCGGAATGCAGGTGGACGCGAACCGTGTAGAGGCCGAGCTCCTTGAGCAAGCCTTCCAGCCGAATCTGATCGGTGGTGACGTTGAAGCCAGCCTTCTTGAGTTCGGCGACAATGTCGTTTGGACCGACCGAGCCGTACAGATGGCCGTCGTCGTTGGCGTTGGCTTCGATCGTGATGCTCTGCCGGCCGAGCAGATCGGCGAGTTGGCGGAGGTTGGACAACCGCGCCTTCTCGATTTCCATCAGCTTCGCGCGGTGCTTTTCCACCATCCGCTTGTGATGGTCGGTGGCGATGGTCGCCAAGCCCTGCGGCAGGAGGTAATTACGAGCATACCCAGCTTTGACTTCGACCACGTCGCCTTGCTTACCCAGGTGATCAACGGTTTGGATGAGCAGCAGTTGTACGCCCTTCGTTTCGCCCTTGGGCAACGGCTTGAAACGCAGGGCTTTGGTCTTGGGTTTGCTGTTGGACATGATCGTTTCCGTATCGTGCGTCAGTTTTGAACGAGCCAATCTGTCGGTATTTCGACGGTCTGCATTCGGACCGCCTTTAATTCGGGCCATCGGTCTACTAGACCGTTGGAGGTGAGAAGCGTCGCCGGGGTTTGCGGTTCAACCGCGTTCCAGCACCGATCTGCACCGTGTCGAGTCTGGATCGCAATCGAGACTTGACGGCGTCGGCGGACCGTGTGGTACGGGCCGCCGACTTAACTTTCACCTTGGTCTTTTCGCTTTATGGTTGTTACTTTTTCGCTGTTGCCAATCGCTTGATGTGGCGTCGTGTTGGCGATGAGGGGAGTTGGCTTGTTGGGGCGTTGTACCTGTTCGAGCCGCATCACCGCTCGAGGCCGTTTCGCCTAGAACGGGATGTCCTCACCGCCGCTTGGCGAACCCTCGTCACCCGCGGATCCGAACCCACCACCAAAATCGCTGCTAGGCGGGGGCATGGCCGGTGACCGTCCCGCCGCACCGACGGCTGAGTTCGCTCGAACCGGTTGGCTGGAACTGTTGGCGGAGTTGCTACCGCCAGCGGACGCCGCGCCACCACCGTTCCCAGAACCACCGCCACCTGTACCTCCGCCAGGCCGCGAGCCCAGCATCTGCATCCGATCTCCTACCACTCGTAGCTTGGAAAACTTTTTCCCGTCTTTTTCCCAAGCGCTGTACTTAAGGCGGCCTTCGATGAGCACCGACGAGCCTTTTTGAAGGTACTCGCTCGCGATTTCGGCAGTGCGTCCCCAAAGCGTAATATCGACGAAACACGTTTCGTCGACCCATTCGCCGTTGGCTCCTTTGTGCCGATCGTTGACCGCTAACCCTAACTCGCTCACCGCCGTACCACTGGGCAGGTGTTTGAGTTCGACATCCCGCGTCAGATTACCGACGAGGATCACTCGGTTGAAACTAGCCATGACGCCACTCCCTGACTGAAGAAACGCCCCACATTCGACAAACACGATCGTCCTGTCGGATCGGGCTTTCCCTCAACAAGCCAGAGCCGTCACTATTCGACCACTTCGCCCTCGCCTTCCTCGGTCGACACTTCGACGACGGTCGGCTTGCGGAGCGTTGTGTTGCCCAGCGCGTGCTGCACGAGCACTTCGGCCAGTCGCGGATCGACCTTCAGGGTCAACTGCCGCACGATCGCCTCATTCAACTGGCATTGGCGGTTCCAGACCGACAACTGCTTGCTGTCGAGCCGAAAGTAGGCGAGCCAGTACGTGCCTTTTCGCTGTCCGTTGATGGGGTAAGCGAGCTTTTGCTCATTGAACAAGCGGCTGGCGAGCACTTCTCCGCCGCATTTCTGCACGAGATCGCCGATACCGCCGGAGACGCCGCCCGGATCGCGAGCGTACTTGTTCGAGTCCAAAATGAACAGCGTTTCGTAAACGTTCTGAGCCAAACCTATCTCCCTTATGCACTGGACGTGATCGTCCGCGACCCGGCTCTCGCTCCCCGATAGCGACCGCTCAGCCCGCGTTGTACTTGTTCATTGCGAATTCCGTGCCCTGGCACACCCAATCCACGACCGCCTGGGCGGCTCGCTGAACCGCCTCACGCATCGTATCGGATTCCACGCTGGAAAATTTTCCCAGCACGTAATCCGCCGCGTCCCATCCGGGAGGAGCCGCACCGATACCGATCCGTAACCGACAGATCGAGTCCGTGCCGAGCCGCTTCAGGATGTCATCCAACCCCTTTTGTCCGCCCGCCGATCCTTTGGCCCGCATTCGCAGCTTACCCGCGGGAAGAGCCAGATCGTCGCACAGCACCAGGATATCGCTATCTTCCACCTTGAAAAAGTCCCGAGCGGGCTGCACACACAGCCCACTGCGGTTCATGAATGTCAGGGGCTTGCCGAGCAGGCACTTGTGGCCGCCCCAACTTGCCTCGATCCATTCCCCTTCAAACTTCGCTCGCGACGAACCACTTGAACTCTTTTTCGCCAGTTCCGCAATGACCGCGAAGCCGATGTTGTGTCGCGTGTTCTCGTACTGCTTTCCGGGATTCCCTAAACCCA
>JBJTOW010000449.1:0-3411 GCA_046074805.1 Planctomycetota bacterium
CGGCACGATCGCGTCGAAATTCGGCTCGCGGGTCGTTTCCCAGAAAATATCGACGCCGTTGGGGGCGAATGAGCGGACATGGGCCGCGATGTCGTCGGTCTTATAGTTGAGCGTTAAGTCGGCTCCCAACTCGCGGCACGCCGCCAGTTTCGCCGCGCTGCCCGCCGTGGCGATAACGCGGGCTCCCGCCGCTTTCGCCATTTGCACCACCATCGAACCGACACCGCCCGCGCCGCCGTTGACCATCAGCAATTCGCCCGCTTTCAGCCTGGCGCATTGAAACAATCCCAGATGGGCCGTAATGCCAACCAAGGCCGACGCGGCGACCACCTCGTCGCTCACGCCAGGCGGCGTGCCGTAAAGCCAACATTCGTCGACCGCGCAGTACTCGGCGAATGTCCCCTGCCGTCCCATCAACCCCTGATTGCTGCCCCAAACGCGATCGCCCACCTTGAAGCGGGTGGCGTCCGGGCCGGTCGCCACCACGGTTCCAGCCAGGTCGGATCCGACGACATAGGGCTTGGGCAGTTCCCAATAATTCGCCCCGTTGCGGATATAGGTGTCGATCGGATTGACGGACACCGCGCCGACCTTCACGAGCACCTGGGCGCCGCGCGGCTCGGGAGTCGGAAGTTCGCCGTAGATGATGTTCGCCGCTGGCCCGGTCTGTTCGATGTACGCCGCTTTCATCGCTATCGCCTATGAGTCTCAAACATGGAGAAATCGGAACTTTTGTCAGCCGGAACTCGGTCGCCGGCCCCACGCGCGTCGCGCGGGCGGTTCGGGACGGATTCGGCGAGCGGTAGTTTCCGCTGGGAAGCGTCGGCTTGCAACCACCGCGAAACGCGGCCTAAGCTGGCGGTTTTGGACTTTGATTCCCCGGGAGCGACCACGATGGATTCGGCGGCCCGTTCAATCATCAATACGCAGCGGTCGAGCTTTTCCATAGAACCGCGCGTCCGCGGAGGCTCGACCGAGCGGAGCTGCGTCAAAGGTCGGCGACCGCTGGGAGTCCATGCTGTACGCCTGGCGATCGTGTCGCTCGCGATGGGAATCGTCGGTGGTTTGTGGAATGGCCCGGTGAGTTCCACGGAAGTCGGAACGGCCCAGCGGAAGCCGTGGAGCGGATCGCGAGTGCGTGGCACACCGGACCCACCCCCGCCGCTCGTCGCCGTCAACGCCTTCCCTGGCATTCGATTCCGCAATCCGGTCGCTCTTGCGGTGGAACCGGGTGGAAAGCGGATGTGGGTCGCCGAGCAAAGTGGGAAACTGTTTTCATTCGCGCTTCCCCAGCCAGCCGCCAAGGTCCAGTCGCCGCCCACGATCGCGTTGGCGCTCGACCTATCCGATCTAATCGCCAAGACCAAGTCGGCCATGCTGTCGGCCAACTTCCCGGTCGACAACCGCGGCCTCTCGGGATTGGAAACGTTATATGGATTGGCCTTTCATCCCCAGTTCGCGCAAAACGGCTATTGCTATCTGACATACGTGGTTCGGGATGATTCGGGCCAGCAACGTCCTGATGGCACTCGCGTATCCCGCTTCACCGTCACGAAAACCGATCCGCCAACGCTGGACCCGGCGAGCGAGCAAGTTGTGATTACCTGGCTGCAAGGAGGGCACAACGGCGGTTGCTTGGCGTTCGGTCCCGATGGTTGCCTTTACATTTCAACGGGCGATGGCGGATTCGCGAATCCACCGGATGGCCGCGACGCAGGCCAGGATGTCTCCAATCTGCTGTCATCTATTCTGCGGATCGATGTCGATCATCCGACGGGGGACGGGCGTCCATACGCGATCCCGGCGGACAACCCGTTCGTCAACCTCGCCGGGGCACGTGGCGAAATCTGGTGTTACGGTCTCCGCAATCCTTGGAAGATGAGTTTCGATCGAGCGACCGGCGACTTGTGGGTTGCCGATGTGGGTTGGGAATTGTGGGAACTGGTTTATCGCGTGTCAAAAGGGGGAAATTACGGCTGGAGCGTGGTGGAAGGGCGCCAGTCTGTGCATCCACAACGCAAAATTGGACCCACGCCGATTTTGCCGCCGACCATCGAAATCCCGCACACCGATGGCGTCTCAATCACTGGCGGCTATGTCTATCGAGGCAAACGTTTTCCCGAACTAATTGGCTCGTACATTTTTGGAGATTGGGAGACTCGGCGCATCTGGGCTTCGCGATGGGACGAAACGACGAAGTCGGCCAGCCCGCCCGTCGACGTCGTCGCGCCGACCGTTCGGCTTGTGGCGTTCGCCGAAGACCCCGAGGGCGAACTGTTTTTGCTCGACTACGACGAAGGCACAATCCTGGTTCCCGAACCGGCCCCCGCTCAAGACGCCAATACAAGTTTCCCACGCAAGCTCAGCGAAACCGGCCTGTTCCAGTCAACGACCGATCACTCGCCCGCGCCCGGCATCGCGCCGTTCCAGGTCAACGTTGAGCAATGGTCGGACGGGGCCCGGGCTGAACGTTGGATTGGCATCCCGGGCGGCGGGGCTGTAAAGTTTCTGCCGAACAAAAAAGCGGTGGCCGGCTCGATGTTCAGCGGCCAAACACTGTTCCCGCCGGACACCGTGCTGCTTAAGACTTTGTCGATCCCCGACTCCCGCGAAAGCGGCGATAAGAGTGAATCGGCTGGCTGGCGCCGCGTCGAATCCCAATTGCTGCATTTCGATGGCCGGGCCTGGCGCGGTTACTCGTACGCCTGGAACGATCAACAAACAGACGCTGAACTGGTCGATGCCGCCGGCCGGGAAACGGCTCTGTCGCCTTCACAAACGTGGCGCTTCGCAAGTCGCGTCGAGTGTGCCCGCTGCCACAATCCATGGGCCGAGTACACCCTGGGATTCAATCTTCGGCAACTCCATCGCCCCGTCGACCAAGCGGGGCAGCGAGCCAATCAATTGGCATGCCTCAGCGATCTCGGAGTTATCGAACTGCCGCCGCAATCTTTGGACAAACTCGATCGGTTCGCGGGGCTGGATGACCCGGAGGTCACTCTCGATCGCAAGGTCCGTTCATATCTGCATGTGAATTGCGCTCACTGCCACCGAGTAGGCGGTGGCGGCACCGCCTCGTTCGAATTGCGGCACGAATTGCCGATCGAATCCACCAAGACACTCGATATCCGTCCCAGCCAAGGCACGTTCGACCTTCCCGACGCGCGGATCATCGCCGCCGGCGACCCGTACCGCTCCACGCTGTTCTACCGGATCGCGAAAACCGGCGCCGGGCGAATGCCACACATCGGCTCCGAAGCCGTTGACTGGAAGGCGGTATCCGCCGTGGACCGATGGATTCGCGAACTGCCAACGCGCAGCGACGAACAGGCCAAACTCCGCGAACTCCGCGCTTTGGCGGAGAAGGCAGCGAACATGAAAGCCGACGGGAATCAAAGGCCGCCCCAGTCG
>JBJTOW010000450.1:0-7860 GCA_046074805.1 Planctomycetota bacterium
GGTGAAATCGACGTGCCCCGGGGTGTCGATCAGGTTGATGTGGTGATCGCACCAGGTAACGTGCGTTGCAGCACTGGTGATCGTGATGCCACGTTCCTTCTCCAATTCCATGAAGTCCATGGTGGCGCCGTCGCCGCCGCCTTTGACTTCTTCCATCTTGTGGATGCGGCCGGAGTAGAAGAGGATCCGCTCGCTCAGGGTCGTTTTGCCCGAGTCGATGTGCGCGGAAATACCGATATTACGAACCTTCGCAAGTTCCATGACTCATCAAACCCCACCATGCTCGAACTACTCGTCGCAGGCGTACCCAGCCCCGACGGTGTCGCGTCTTGTGTCAAACCGAGCATCTTAGCCGAATAAACACGCCGGAAAAGGTCAAATCGAGGCCTAGCTGGCAAATTCATCCCGGCTTCTTCGATCATTCCCCGTGGATCGCGTCCCGTACCCGAGCGGCGAAGGTCGCTCGGTCCCCGAACATCGTCGGGTCGGCCAATTCCGCTCGACGCCGATCGAACAGTCGATCGACCCGTTCCCGCGTGAACGCCAGATGAGGAATTTCGACACGCGGCGCCGCTTCCATCGCGACGTCGGCATCGACGCCCCACACCGAGGCAAGCGGCGACGCGGCGGAGCCATGGAATTGCGCCCAGCGCACGGCCAGCAGTCGCTGGGGCGAGCGATTCGGATCGGTTTCCGGTTTACACGCCCAATCTTTGTAAAACGATGCCAAGTGCATCACCCATACCCGGTCGCAGTCCCGCAGCGTCAACCGCGGTTCGCCGGTGAGCGGATAGCCAAGGTACGGGTTGTCATGCGTCGCGACCAAGCCAACCACGTGGCCGATCTCGCGTGGCGAAAACCCCAAATCAGCAAGCACCTCGGCCGCCATCGCCGCCCCTTCTTGCATGTGCGTGACGCGCACCTCTGGCCGGTTCCAAACCTCTTTATCCGGAATCGCCATATACCCGATGTCGTGCAGCAAAACGCCCGCCAGCAACGTCTCCCCACCCAAACCGCGATCTAGCAGATCGAGCGTGAAATCGGCCGCAAACGCGATATGCAGCGAATCGTACCAGCGGCAACGGCTATCGTCGGCGTACTGCTGCTGCACCCAGCGGGCCAGAGGGCCCAGACGCGGGAAACGCCTCGCGATCCGCTCATCGACGGAACGCCAGAGCGGCGGGGCGGTCTCCGCAGCCACACCACGCAAAATCGTCAAAACCTCGTCGGCGGCTAGCATCGGCGAATGTCCCTTGAAGTCGTAACAGGTGCGGCGACGCCACGATCGGCGTAGAATACCCGCCAGTCGGAATGACGAGCACATACTGCGGGATTTTTCCCCCGCCCCATCTCCCCATCGGTTTCTCCTCTCTTGCGAATCTTCATCTCCCTCGCCAGTTTTCGCCCGGATAGTCGTCGGTTGGCCGTCGTCCCGTGGCTCGTGATTGCCACCCTATTCTGCCTAGCCTCCACAGGCTGCGGCGGGGGCGGCGGAAGTAGTTCGCCGGAAAGCGCGACCGAAATGGCCGGCGCCAACGCGCCCCCCGGAAACGTCGGCGGAAAAGGAGCGGACGCCTCTGTTTCAGCGGCGGGGCCGTTGACCGTGACCACGGCACACGTGGAACTCCGCCGAGTCCGCCGCACCGTGGCGGCCGTCGGGACGCTCTATGGATTCGAAGAAGTCACGCTCACACCCAAAGTTGAAGGCCGTGTGGTGAGGATCGCGTGCGAAGTGGGCGACCGCGTTCAGCCTGGCGCCGTGCTGTTGGAAATCGACCCCACGGACCATCAGTTGGCGGTCGACGAATCCCAGCGTTCGCTGGAACTGGAACTGGCCAAGCTGGGCCTGGAACGCGCGCCAGGTACCGAGTTCGCGATCGAGACCTTGCCCAGCGTGATCCGCGCCCAACTGATGCTCGACAACGCTCAGAAGCGGTTCGATCGCCAACGGGCGCTGATCGCGAAAAACGTGGCGACCCAGGAAGTCTTCGAGCAAGCGGAGACCGAGTTAAAAGTGGCCGAAGCGAACTTGCGCCAGGTTCGTCTCGACGCTCAAGCGACGCTGGCCGCCGTCCGGCAGCGTCAAGCGACGCTTGAGGTCGCGCGGTTGCGGCTCGCCGAGGCCCGCGTAGCCGCCCCGCGGCTGACCGCCCTCCCGGAACTCGGCGCATCCCCGATCGATTATGTGGTCGCGCAGCGCCTCGTGTCCGAAGGGGAAATGGTGCGGGCCTTCCCCTCAACCCCCGTGTTGGAACTGGTCATCGACCGCGTCTTAAAGCTTCGCGCCCGCGTTCCCGAGCGGTTCAGCTCGCAGGTCAAAGTCGGACAGTCCGTGGAAGTTCGAGTGGACGCTTGGCCGGATACCGTCTTTCCCGCCTCCGTCACGCGGCTCAGCCCCACCGTCGACGCCCGCAACCGCACCTTCGAACTTGAAGCGGCCGTCCCCAACCCCGAGCGGCGTTTGAAAGCCGGTGGTTTCGCGAAGGCCGACATCGTCGTCAACGACGCTGCCGAGGCGACCACCATTCCGCTCGAAGCGCTCATTCGCTTCGCCGGCGTCAACAAAGTGTTCCGCGTGGACCAAGGCGTGGCTCGCGAGACGCTCGTCGACCTCGGTGGCCATGGCCCAGGTTGGGTCGAAGTGACTCGAGGGTTGGCGGCTGGCGATGAGATTGCCACCAGCGGCGTCGGACAACTCGCCGATGGCCGCAAGCTCGCCCCATCTCCGCGTTCCGAGCCGACTCGCCCAAAACCGTCCGCCGAGAGCTCGCCGCGTCCTAGCCCATCCGCCGCCGCGCCGCCTACCACGAAATCGCCCGCCCCAGAACCGTCAACTGCTGAACCGTCCACTTCAGAGCCGTCCACTTCAGAGCCGTCCGCCGCTGAACCGTCCACTGCTGAACCGCCACGGCCGCCGACAGTACCGGGTCGGCCCGCGTCCACTTCGGGGGCCGCGTTATGAACCTGTGGGAACTTTGCATTCGCCGGCCGATTTTCACCTTGATGCTGGTCGGCGCGCCGGTCGTCATGGGGCTTGCGTCTTACTCGCGGTTGGGCGTCGATCTGTTTCCCAACGTCGATTTGCCGGTCGTGGTCATCACGACAACGCTCAAAGGGGCGGGCGTCGAGGAGATGGAGACGGCCGTCACCAAGCTGATTGAAGAAGGGGTGAACACGATTTCCGGCGTCGACGAGCTGCGGAGCACGACCAAAGAAGGTTTTTCGCAGGTGATCGTCGAGTTCGGTTTGGAAAAGGATGGCGATATCGCCGCCCAGGAAGTACGGGACAAAGTCTCGACGATCTTGAGCCGATTTCCGGTCGGCACCGATCCGCCGTTGATCGACAAGTTCGATCTCGACGCAGCGCCTGTCATGACCATCGCCGTGTCGGGGCGCCGCAACTTCCGTGAAGTGACCGAGATCGCGAAAAAGCGGATCAAAGAGGAATTGGAGACCGTCTCGGGTGTCGGCGCGGTGATCTTGGTGGGCGGCAGCCAGCGGGCGATCAACGTTTACCTGGACGCCGATCGATTGATGGCATTCGAACTGTCTGCCGAGGACGTGCGGCTCGCGCTTGCTCGGCAAAACCTGGAGTTGCCGGGCGGCCGCGTCGATCAAGGTCCGCAGGAACTGGTGCTGCGAACCATGGGGCGGGTGGCGACGATCGCCGAGTTCCCCGACCTCATCATCGCCGACCGCGGCGGCTATCCGGTGCGGCTGCGCGACGTGGGCCGCGTCGAGGACTCGACCGAAGAGCCGCGTGGCCTGAGCTGCTTGGATGGCGACAACGCGGTCAGCCTTATCGTGCAGAAACAGTCCGGCACCAACACGGTCGCGGTGGTGCGGGATGTCAAACAGCGATTGGCTCGCGTTTCCTCCAGCCTCCCCGGCGATATCCGCACCGAGGTGATTCGCGACCAGTCGCGGTTCATAGAAACATCGATCGAGGAAGTCAAATTCCATCTACTGCTCGCGGCGGTGCTCGTGAGCTTAACGATCCTGCTGTTCATCCGCGATTGGCGGACGACCGTGATCGCGACGCTGGCGATCCCGATGTCGATGGTGCCGACATTCGCCTTTATGGCGGCGATGGGTTTCACGCTGAACAACATTACGATGCTGGGTTTGATCTTGGCGATCGGCGTGGTCATCGACGACGCGGTTGTCGTCCACGAGAACATTTTCCGGCACATGGAAGAACATGGACGGCAGGCGATCGAGGCGTCGCGGACAGCGACGGCCGAGATCGCGTCGGCGGTTGTGGCGACCACGCTTTCGCTGCTGGTGATCTTCGTTCCCGTGGCGTTCATGGAAGGCACCGTCGGACGCTTCTTCAACTCGTTCGGCTTCACGGTCGGTTTTTCGATCCTGATGAGCATGTTCATCTCGTTCACGATGACGCCGATGTTGTGCTCGCGGTTCCTCAAAGTCGAGAGCGGCCACAGTTCCAGCAAGTCGGGCTGGGTCGCCCGGGGGATTGAAAACCTGTACGTCGCCGTGCTCGCTTGGTCGCTGCGTTACCGCTGGGTGATCGTTCTAGCCACGTTGGGAACGTTGTTCTCTACCCCGGTGGTCTTTTCCTGGGTTGGCAAGGATTTTGTCCCGCGCGACGACCAGAGCGAATTCGAGGTCGGCATGACCTTGCCGGAAGGCTACACGCTCGAACGGGCCGACAAACTCTGCCGGGAACTGGAAGGCCGGCTCGGAAAGCTCCGCGGCGTGACGCATGTCTTCACGGTCATCGGCGACACCACAGGCCGGATCGCGAAGGGCCAAGGCGATGTCACCGAGGCGAACATTTATTGCCGACTGGTCGACTTGCGGGAACGCCAGTACACGCAGTTCGACGTGATGGACGAGGCGCGGCGGATCATGGCCGACTATCCCGAACTGCGGTGCGCCGTGCAGGATGTCCAAGCGTTCCAAGCCACCGGCTTCCGCCAAGTCGATATCGATTTGAACCTTGTCGGGCCTGATCTATTGGTGCTGCAGAAATACGCGAACCGCGTCGCCGAGTGGATGCGGATGAACGGCCAGTTCACCGACGTCGACACCAGTCTGTCGTTGCGAAAACCCGAACTGCGAGTCGAGATCGACCGCGAACGGGCGTCGGACCTCGGTATTCCCGTGCAAACCATCGCCTCGACGCTCAATATCCTTGTGGGCGGCGAACCGGTGAGCAAATTCAAAGAGGGTGACGAACAGTATGACGTGTGGTTGCGTGCGGAACGGGCCTATCGGGATGATCCGACCGCCGTGGACAGTTTGGCCGTTCCATCATCGCAAGCCGGCCTTGTGCGACTGGCTAGCCTCGCGCGGCTGGAACCGGCGCAAGGCCCAGCGACGATCGATCGCTACGGTCGGCAACGGCAGATCGTGGTGCTCGGCAACCTCAAGGGACTCGCGCTCGGCGATGGAGTCAAGCTGGTCGACGACTTCGTCAAGACGCTTGACCTGCCGCCCGGCTACCGCCATGAATTCATTGGGCGGGCGAAGATGCTCTCCGAATCGAACACGAACTTCGTCGTCGCGTTTCTGTTGAGCTTCCTGTTCATGTATATGGTGTTGGCGGCGCAGTTCGAGAGCTTGGTGCATCCGGTGACGATTTTGCTCGCGTTGCCCCTTACGCTGCCGTTCGCCTTCCTGTCGCTGGTGATGCTGCGGACGAACCTGGATATCTACGCCGTTTTCGGCCTGTTCATGTTGTTCGGCATCGTGAAGAAAAACGGCATCCTGCAAATCGATTACACCAACGTGTTGCGGGATCGGGGCCTTCCGCGCGACCAAGCGATTCTCGAAGCCAACCACACCCGGTTGCGGCCGATCTTGATGACCACATTGATGCTGGTCGCCGCCATGGTGCCGATCGCGCTCGGCCAAGGCCCTGGCGCCGCGTCGAGGGCAAGCATGGCGAAAGTGATCATCGGTGGCCAAGCCCTGTCGCTGCTGCTCACGCTGCTCGTCACCCCGGTCGCATACTCGTTGTGGGACGACCTGACGCGGATCGTCCGCCACCGATTGCGGACCGCTCGACCCTAGGCTGAAAACGTCTTTTGGTCTACGATTCGACCATGGCCGAGCAACTTATCTATGGCGACGGCCGCTCGTTGCGACTGGCGTGGCGGCATCCGATCGACGTCCTCTGGTGCGCGGCGCCGCGGATCGCGCCCGTCGCCGACGCGCGGGCGGCCGCGCGGCGCGCGGTCGAGGCCCCGGTCGACTATCCGCCGCTCTCCGCGCTGCTGACGCCCGAGGACCGAGTGGCGATCGCCGTCGAACCGGGAGTGCCCGAAGCGGCCAGCATTGTCCAGGGCGTGGTCGAGTCGCTGCTAGCTAGCGGCACCCAACGCGGACAAATCGCCGTGGTGCGGGCTGCGGCCGAATCGCTGGGCTGCGGCGTGCGGGAAGTTCAGCATCGAGCGGACGACCCGGACTCGCTGGCGTACTTGGCCGCGACCGACGACGCCTATCCGATCTACTTGAACCGAGTGCTGTACGACGCCGACGTGGTTGTTCCCATCGGCCTGCGGCGCCCCAACCACAGCTATGGATACCTCGGAGCGCCGGGCGGGATTTACCCGCTGTTCGCCGACGCCGCCGCCCAATTCCGCCTGCTCGCCACCGGTCCCGCCGATTGGCGCCGCCATGGCCGAACGCGTCGCTGGGAAGCCGACCGCGTGGCTTGGCAACTCGGCGTGCAGTTCCGCATCGAAGCGGTGCCCGCCGCCCACGGACGGCTCGCCCAGGTGATCGGCGGCCACACCGACTCCGTGACGCGGATCGCCCGTCGAGCGATGCTGGATGCGTGGGCACAACGGCTGTCGCAACCGGTCGGGTTCGCGGTGGCCGCCATCGAGCAACCGTCGAGCGCGCTCCGCTGGGGCGACATTCAGCGGGCGTTTTATGCCGCCTCGCGGATGGTCGCGGACGAAGGCGTGATCGTGGTCTGTTCCAACGTCGATTCGCCGCCGCCGTCCGTGCGTCGCCCGGCCAACGCCGTCGAGGCGGGCGCCGCCACGAAATCGCGGCGATCGACGGCGGTCGGCCGCGGCCAGGAAATCGATCCCGTGCGGGAGATGCTGGCGGAACTAGGCGAATCGCGGCGGCTGTATTTGCTGAGCGATCTGCCGCGGGACGTGGTCGAGGAACTGGGCTGCGTTCCGGTCGAAACGGCCGACGAAATCGCGCTGCTCGCCCGTCCCTTCGATACGGGCCTCGTCATCGCGAACGCCGAGTACGCTCACCTGTCGCTGGCCCACGAGGAAGGGTCACAGTCATGAACGCGTTGGTCGGAGGTTCGCGGCTGTCTTGCTGGGAACAAGCCCAAGTGGGCGGCGTTTATCCCTGGCGGGGACGCGGCTGGCTGGAGCTGACGGGGCGCGATCGCGCGTCGTTTCTGCACGCCTTCTGCACGCAAGAAATCAAGAAGCTGGCGCCGGGGGACATGCGGGAAGCGTTCTTTTGCACGGGCAACGGCAAGATCGTGGGCCATGGCTTTGTGGTGGTCGAACCCGAGCGATTGCTGATCGCGACGCCACGGGACCACGTGGCGCCGTTGCTGCGGCATCTCGACCGCTTCGTTATCCGCGAAGACGTCCGGCTCGCCGACCGCTCCGACGCCATGGCCGCCGCCTTGTTCTGCGGCCTCGCGGGAATCGGTCTGCGGCAGGCGATCGACCTGCCATCAGCCGCTCCGGCCGCTCAGCACGCGGCATCATCGACAGCGTCGTCAACCGCGTTGTCAACCGCGTTGTCAACCGCGTTGTCGGCTCAGCTCGGTGGTTTGATTGTTGTTCGGTCCAATCCCTGGGACGCCAGCGATGCGGCGTTGTGGGTTGAGTACCCGGCCACGGACGCGAC
>JBJTOW010000451.1:0-4252 GCA_046074805.1 Planctomycetota bacterium
GTAAAGGCCAACGAATGATCGAAGCGGGCACGTTCGCCCGTGTCGCCAAACAACATGCTGTCCATCGCTTCCGGCATCGACCAACACGCAACGTGACTATCCATCCCCACGGTCACGATCCGGTCGCTCAACGGATCGAACGCCAACGCGTAGGCGCGGCCTTGATGAGCCATCCAACGATGTTCGCGGGGCGAACGCGGCGGTGGATCGCCGGCCGTCGTCGAGTCCAACCACGCGACCATCGCGGCTCCGTTCTTATCGCAACCGCCCACTCGATCGCCGCTGGGCGAAAAGGCGGCCGCGTACAGGCGTTCCAAATGCTTGCCTTGCCAGATCCAGTGATGCTGCCATGGACGGCTCAAAACGGCGACTCGTAAAATCCGATCGACACCGCCCACGGCGATCCGCTGGCCATCTCCGGAAATCGCGAGGCACTTGACTTGTTTTCGCTCTCCGATCGAAAAACGGTAGAGCGGCAAGCCGCTGGCCACATCCCGAATCACGATCGAGCCATCGGCGCCGCCCGTAGCGATCCACAAACCATCCGGGCTGGCCGCGACGCATTCGATAAACTCGGCGTCGTCCCGAAAAACCGCGAGAGACTCGCCAGTGTCGGTCGCAACCACGCGCGCCATGCCATCCGTGTCGCACGTCGCAACCCGCATCGAGCTCCCCAAGAAGGCGACATTCCGCAGCGGCTTCTCCGAGAGCCGCCATGACACAACTGCGCCGCCCGCATCGCCCGCGTCGCCCATGTCGCACAACCGCAAGCAACCGTCGTCGCCGACAGCGGCGAGCGTTTTTCCATCTGGAGCAAACGCCAGATCGCGGACCACGGTGTTGAGCGCCCAGCTTCGCGATAGCTGGCCATCGCGCGCGTCAAGCAGCCTCAGTTGCTGGCCGTCGCCACCAACAGCCAGCGTGAGCCCGTCCGGAGAAAACCGCACGCAACGGTAATCGCGATCGGGCAGTCGCCACCGCTCGACGCGGGGACGCAAATGCCGGTCTAGCAAAAACCATTCGAACCCCCGATCGTCTTGCTCGCCGGGCCTTGGTTGGCAACCGTCCAACAGCCGCGAGAACTCGATCGGATCGCCGTCTTCCCAGGCAAGCTGACTGGCGCGAATCGCGGCTCCGTACGCGACGAGGCTGGCGCGGCGTTCCTGATCGCGTGCGGCCGCGCGGGCCTGCTCAAGCGATTCCCGAGTGCCGCGAAGACGCGTTGCCTGAACCCCAAGCACGGTCAGCAGAGTCACGGCGATGACCAACAGAGCAGCGGCGAGCGACGCCACATCGGGATGTTGCCGCGCCCACCGCAGCCGCCGGCGCCACCAGGATAGCGGTCTGGCCCGAGTCGGCTTGCCATCCAGAAATCGCTGGAGGTCGTCGGCGCAGTCGGCGGCGTTCGAGTAGCGGTCCGAGGGCGACCGCGAGATCGCTTTCAAGCAAATCCGTTCAAGGTCCGGCGCCAGCCGCGGCGCGCGTCGGCTGGGCGGTTCGGGCTCGCCCCGCCGAATAGACTCGAGAAGTGGAATCACCAACGGGTTATCGAATGGCGGCGCTCCGGCCAGCAACTCGTACAGCACCACCCCAAGCCCGTAGATGTCGCCCGCGACCGTCGGTGGCCGCACTGTCGCCGACAGTTGTTCGGGCGGCAGATAAGTCGGCGTGCCAAGAATCTCGCCGGAAGCGAGCGACTTCGAGTAATCGTCGAGCCGTGCGGCCAGCCCAAAGTCGGAGAGCTGCGGCTCGCCAGCTTCGTCCAGAAGAATATTGGATGGCTTGACATCGCGATGCAGCACGCCGCGTTGGTGCGAATGGTGCAAGGCCCGGGCGATCTCGCGGACCAGCTCGGCGGATTGCCTGTGGTCGTGCGCGACGCGCCGGCGGGCTTGATAAAGATCGCCGCCCGCCATCAGCCGCATGGTGAAATACGGAGCGCCGGCAACTTGACCAACATCGAAGATCGGCACGATCCGCGGATGGTCCAATCGGGCGATCAACGCCACCTCGTTGCGAAACCGCTGACGGTCGGCCTCCGAGTGCATTCGATCGGGGCGAATCACTTTCAACGCGACGTCGCGGTCGAACTGGCTTTGGCGAGCACGGTAGACGATTCCCATTCCACCCTGTCCGAGCAATTCGAGCAGTTCATAGTTGCCGAACCACATGCCGGGCGTGAATCGAGTTGGGTCCAGCGGCGCCAGGGAATTGGCATCGGTCTGATCGCTCCGACCAGCGTGGTTGGCCTGATCGCTCGGCTGAGCCTGTCGATTCCACCAGCCGCCCAGTTCGAGCTGGTCGCGCAACTCTTCGTAGCCGTCCGGAAAACGCCGACGCAATTCTTCGTCCGTGACCTGTTCGCCCTGATCGCGTCTAAGCCGAAGCTCCCCATAGGCCAACTCAATGACCGCCGACGGATCGGCGGCCAGATTGGGTAGACGCGTCAGGTATTCTTCGACCCGACCGGCGCTGCCGCCCCGTCCACGAAAGGCTTGATCGATTAGGCACAGTTCGACGAGTTCATGGCAAGGCAAGTTGGGCGTTTCGCGGCGGATGGCCAAAAGGACTTCATCCAGCGACGGCGCGGGACGATCGCGATGGTCCCAAAGCGCGCAGACCAACTCCGCCAGACGTTGGACTCGGTCCGAGTATCCTGTGTTCACCGACGCTATCTCCCTCGATCGGCCCTCTGAGAGGGTCGGACTTGGCGGTCCGGCGGACTGCTGGGGCGATCCTTGGCGGGGCGATCGTTCGCGGGTAGATCACACCCATTCGAGCTTGCGGGATCGGCTGGCTCGGCGGGTTCCACGAAGCCTATCTCGAGCGCTATTTTCCGCATAGCGCGTTGGTGGGCTTTCCGTAGCGCTTCCGCGCTGGGGAACTCGGGACAGTGGCCATGGATCTCATGCCACTCGAGCCCCTCCAGGCGCCAAGCGGCGATCTGGCGATCGCGTGGCGCCATCCGGCTGAGGCCCATCGCGACCAGTTCGCGGGCGGCGAATATTCGGCTTGGAGTCATGGACGAGACGGCGGCGATACGGACGGCGTCGGCTGTTGGTTCGAGCTGCCGGTCGCGGCGGATGTCGCGGCGGCGCGCTTTCCAATACCGGGCCGAATCGATGACCTGCCGCTGCGCCAGCGTCGTGAGCACACGCCGCAGGTCGTCGCTATTCCTCAGTTCGAACCGCCCGAGGTGAAGACCGAGCAGGAAACGGGTCAGAGTGGACTGAAACAGGTCGCTACCGGCGGCGCATCGCCCGATGCGCTGATCGAGCAACCGGAACCGAAGCTCGCGTTGCACGGCCGGCCCAAACCGTTCGACGAGCTCCCGGACCGCGTCCGCCTCCCCGCCCCGCACCCGCTCCAACAACGCGACGATCGCCGGCTCGGTGTTCATGTTGTCCATCGCCAACACCCTCCCGTCCAACTTAAGCGAATAAACCCTGCCCGCCAAATCTCCCTCGGCAACCCGCCCGTCCCGCTGACCCCGATCGTCAGCCAGCCCGCACCACCCGCCTTGAGCCATAGTTCTTACCCCCGCCACATTCCACGGCGGTATCCCCCGTTGGAATCTTTTCTCCGCCTTGTGTCCGACCCGCAGCCGCCTTTCGATTTACGTCCTGAAGGGCGACCCGGCCGCGAAACGTCACCAGTAGCCGACCGTCCATCAACCACCGTTCCGAAGATTAAGCATCGACGCCATCGCCAGCGGGATCTGTCGCTGCGCATGAGGGCCTTCCATAAGCTAAACCACGCTCATCAACGTCGCCTGGCGTCACTGATTGTTTATTTTTTACATGCATGCTTCATTATGACTTCATCGATGTTGCGTATGCTACCTTTTTTTCACAACATGCCATGAAAGCATCTGCCGAACATGGTGTTAGGCCTTGCGAGTAGATACGGATTCGTGTTTATCATTCATCGTTCACCTTAAACACCCAAACGCACTTCACTGGAGCGGCAACAGTATGTGCGCATTACACTCTCGCCGCAATGCAACTTGAGGAGACAACGAATGAACGTCGATCGCGTGAAGTCATTAATTGCCGCTTTGCAGGCCGAAATTGGCAACGCTGACGCAGGATCTGATGTTGCGGCTGAGAAAGCATCGACACGTAGCGGCAATGCCGAGCTAAAGCACGTTAGTGCGAAGGTTAAG
Organism: Planctomycetota bacterium; assembly: GCA_046074805.1. Taxonomy (GTDB): domain Bacteria; phylum Planctomycetota; class Planctomycetia; order Pirellulales; family Pirellulaceae; genus CAIXSC01. Next base: position 4,166 of record JBJTOW010000451.1, read on the forward strand.
TGGAACTCCACCGGCATTAATGTTCGCACAGGAGATCGGATCGACATTTGGGCCGATCCTGACTACATGAATGTTTGGGAGGTAAGC
>JBJTOW010000452.1:0-2518 GCA_046074805.1 Planctomycetota bacterium
CATACGCGATCCACCGGGGGCACGCTTAGCTTCCGCGGGAGCATCGGCCTGCCCCTCGTTCACGAACAGAAAATTCGGCACCGCGTCGTTGGCGGTGAACACGCTCATTCGGCCCGAGCCATCGAAGTCGGCGGCGACCACGCCGAGCGTTTTCCCATCCGGCAGCGCCACGCCGCACTCGGCCGTCACATCGCGAAACCGACCGTCCCCTTCGTTCACATAGACGCGGTCCTGGGCCGCCGCGAATTCATGCGGCGTGCAAAGTCGAGTGGAACCGTCGGGCAATAAGCATGGGCGATCGAACAGATGTTCGCCTTGCAAGTAATTGCCCACATACAGATCGATCAACCCGTCGTTGTTGAAGTCGGCCGGCGCGATGCTGCTGGTCCATTCGTTGCCAGCGACTCCAGCCTGTGTTGTCACGTCCGTAAACGTCCCATCGCCGTTGTTTCGATAGAGGCGGTTCGCGCCAATATTGCCGACGTACAGGTCTTGAAAGCCATCGTTGTCGAAATCCGCGACCGCCACTCCTTGGCTAAAGCGGTTCTCGCGCACCCCAGCCAACTCGGCAACATTGACGAACCGTCCCTCGCCTGTGTTCCGGCACAGTTGATCGAGATGGGCGAAATTGTTCTCCCTTGGCGGCCAGTCGGTTCCTTGAGACAGATAGAGATCGGGCCAGCCGTCGAGGTCGTAGTCCAGCACCGCCGCGGCCCCCCCGCTGAACTCGTACATGTACTCGCCAGCCACCTCCGAGCGATGGCCATTGTGAAACGCGAAGTCGATGCCCTTGGAAGGTGATTCGGCGACGAACCGAAAAGCGGTGTCCGTCGGAGAAGCGTGATCGGCTCGATCGGCGTGGACCGTCGACGGCCCGTTCTTGGGAGTAGGCGAAGTCGACGCGGCCGATCTGTTCATCGCAGCATGGACGTTCGCTGAGCCAGCATTGGCGTGTCCGGCGCTCGCTTGGGCGCCGCCAGTTTGATTAGCATCGAGCCTAGCGATGCTCGTGGGCAATGGGAAACGCCGCCAGTCGAACGAATCAGCGACTCGGCCGCTCGGAAGAACTCGGACAAGCGGATCGCGGCGGGCCAAGGCGTATTGAGACTCGGCCGCCCGTTTCCGTTCGCCCTCGAAACGTTCGTGCTGATTGAGCGCGTCGTACCATCCCCAGGATTCCCATGCCAGTCCCAATTCGGCGGCCATTTCAGCGGCTTGCAGCAGCGCGGAACGCGAGCCAGAGATTTGGTGCGTGCGGGCGGCAGTGGCGAGTTGCTCCAGGCGTTTGGCGCGGTCGCGAAACCGCTGAGCGGCGTCCGTCTCGTTGGCCGATTGCAACGATCGAGCCAGTCCGGTGACAGCGGCGAGGTAGTTCGGGTCGCGTCGCACCGCCTCGGCGTAGCAGCGAATGGATCCATGAGGGTCGTTCTGCGCGGAGGCGTGTTCAGCGCATACGAGCCAGACCTCGGGCGAGTCCGCCGTGCTGGACGGAAGCGACTCCAGCCAACGGGCAAAGCCGAGGTTGTCTTGGCGGCGCAATAACACACGACCGAGCCATGCCTGCGCGACGGCGATATCGGGTTCGGTTCGCAACGCTGCGGTGACGTTTCGCAGCACATCGTCCTGACGTTCCCGCTGCAAAGCGATTCGCGCGGCGGCTCGCAACGCGGCCGGATCGTCCGGACTCGCGTCCAGAAAACGCGAGACAGTCTCGGGGTTTTCGTCGGCCGTTTCACCAAGCGCCAGGAGCACCAATTGGATCGGCAAAACTTGGCCCAGTCGCAAGAGCGCAACGCGGTGTTCAGCCGCCTCGCGGGCCCGGCCTTGCAATCCGAGAATGAATGCCAGACGTTCGTGAGCGACAACGCTGTTCGAATCAATCGCTAGCGTGCGCCGATAGACGGACTCGGCTTCGCCCAGCGACGGAGTGAGATTCAGTAGAATCTCGCCTTGGGCTAGAAGACTAGCGCGGGCAAAACGCGCCGCCTCTGGGTCGCGCAACGCGATCAGGTCGCGCAACCACTTGGCGTCACTCGATGCCGGTTCACTGAACGGAACCCGGCGGTAGAGCGCCAGAGCCTCCGCAGCTTGGCCCTGGCGAGCGGCCGCCTCTCCCGCGATCAACAAACCAGGCGAGCGATAACGGGTCGAGTTCGCCAGTCGAAGGCCAAGTTCCGAGGCTTCGCGAAACCTTCCCAACTCGAGCGCCGTCTTGGCCGATTCGTAATCCTGATCAGTTTCCCATCGGTGAAGCAAGCTCCGCGCGGCCCAACCGGCGGATAGCAAAGTTAGCGCCGTCGCGATGAGGAAAATAAGGCGTCGCCGCGGCACGAGTCTTTCCGAATTCGAGGTCTAAGAAAAAAATTTAGAAGTTGCACAGTCACAATTGGTACGACGGACTTCCAGTCCGTCGCGAGCAGTTCGGTGATGGAAACGGAGCTCCTGCGCTGCGGCGATGCACGCCGACCATTGACGCTGCGACGGACTGGAAGTCCGTCGTACAGTGAGATTCAGAGTT
>JBJTOW010000453.1:0-3108 GCA_046074805.1 Planctomycetota bacterium
ATTGGTGAGCGGCAGCCGCGATGTCACCACGGTTCCCAGTCAGGCTCTGTTCATGCTCAACGGCGGTTTCGTTCGCCAAAACGCTCTGAAGCTGGCCCATAGCTTGCTTGAGGAAGCTAACGCGGCTGATTCCTTGCGAATACGGTCCGCCTACAACCGAGTGTTGGGACGCGAGCCGAGCAGTCTGGAAATCGCGCGCGTCGAGTCGTTCTTGAGGGACTACGCGGCGGATTTGGGCCAACCCGCAGGCACGCCCGAAGGAGCCGATAAGGATGAGGGTTCCGCGACCGCTGTCTCCCTTGCGACCGCTAAGACAACTGCGCGCCCAAAAGCGTCGCGGAAAAAAGGCAAAGCCGCCAAGCCCGAGACTGGCAAGCCCGAGACTGGCAAGCCCGAGACTGGCAAGCCAGAGACTGGCAAGCCAGAAGCAGTTTTAGCAGAGCCCGCTAAGGCGAGCTTGGTTCCGCCAACCGCGTCACCGGCGGCCGTGGCTGCTGCGACATCAGGGGCTGCCGTGACATCAGGGGCTGTTCCGGCGAACGCACCGCCAGCTCCGCGACCGCCGGTGAATCCCGACGATGTTGACCAGTCGGGGGTGGCGACGCGGGAAACGGAAGTGGTGGCCAACGGGCCGCGTGAAGCGGCCTGGATGGCGTTTGTTCAAGCGTTGTATGCGTCTGCCGAGTTTCGCTATGTGCGGTAGGAGGTTGTCATTTGCCAGTTGTCAGTTGTCAGTTGTCAGTTGTCAGTTGTGATTGGTCATTAGCTAAAGACTTGGAACGACATTGTCCCGAACGTAGGCGAGGATCGCACATCGTAATTCGAATCGTAAGTCGAATCGTAAGTGCAGTAGTCGCGTAGCTCCAACCGCACGACGGAAGACTCCCATGTTGCGGCCCGTCCTGATTCCCCATTCCGAACACTTCCATTCCGATCTACCTGACTCCCACTTCCTCATTCTCGCCGTTTCCATGGGGTGCTATCGCCATGATGTATTACTCGCCTGAATTGCCTTCCCGTCGTCATTGGTTACGCACTGCGGGGGCCGGTTTTGGGATGGTGGCGTTGGCGGGGCTGTTGGGTGAGCGGTCGGCTGGGGGGATGGAGCCGGGCGGTGACGTAGCTGGCGGCGCAAAAACCGGTTCGGCCGGCTCGGGCGATGCGAAGCGGCAACCGCTTGCTCCGAAGCCGTCGCATTTCGCGGCGAAGGCGAAGCGGATCATCTTCGTCCACATGAACGGGGCGATGTCGCAGCATGACACCTTTGAATACAAACCGAAGCTGCAAGAGGACAACGGCAAGTCGGGGCCGGGAGGCGGCAAGCTGACAGGTTCCAAGTTCAAGTTCGCGCAGTATGGTGAGACGGGTAGCTGGTTCTCGGAACTGCTGCCGAAAATGGCGCAACACGCCGACAAAATGTGCTGGCTGCGGGGCCTGCACACCGACACGCCGGCCCATCCCCAGGCAGTCGTGCAATTGCATACGGGCAGCGCGAACGCGGCGTTGACGCGGCCGAGCATGGGTGCGTGGCTGCTGTACGGGTTGGGAAGCGAAAACCAGGATTTGCCGGGTTACATCACGATCAATCCGCCGCCCAATTTTGGCGGCGCGGTCAACTACGGCAGCGCGTTTTTGCCCGCTCATTTCCAAGGGACGCGGATCGACGACTTGGGGAACTTGCCGAACCTGCGGCCGAGCGTCGCTCGCGGCCTACAGCGCAAGCAACTTGACCTCGTGCAGGCGATGAATCGCGATTTGACGCGGTCGAGCGGGCACATTGACGCGGTCGAGGGAATCATTGAGACGTTTGAACTTGGATTCCGTATGCAGGACAAGGTGCCCGCACTGCTCGATTACAGCCAGGAGCCACGGCATGTCCTGGAGGCTTACGGCGTGAAGGATGGGCCTCAGGGTGGATTCGCCCGACAGTGCCTCTTCGCGCGTCGTCTTTCGGAGGCGGGTGTGCGGTTTGTTGAAATCTGCCAGCCCGGTTGGGATCATCACAACAATCTGCATAAGGGATTGATCGATCGCTGCGGCTCGATTGACCAACCGGTCGCTGCGTTGCTTGGCGATCTCGAACAACGTGGATTGCTTCATGAGACGCTGGTGTTGTTCGGCAGCGAATTCGGGCGGCAACCGACGGCTCAAGGGGCTGATGGACGCGATCATAACATCACCGGATATCCGATGTTCCTGGTCGGCGCCGGAGTTAAGGCGGGGCACACGCACGGGGCGACCGACGAGTATGGCATTCGCGGCGTGGAAGGGCGGATGCACACGACCGATCTGCACGCCACGTTGCTGGCGCTCATGGGGCTCGATCACGAGCAACTGACGTACGGGTACGCGGGTCGCGACTTCCGGCTGACGGATGTCAAAGGCACGGTCGCTCGAGAGATTTTCGCTTAACGAAGCCGTCTCCCAAGTGCTTGTTCCAAGCGAATGATTGCGGAAGGCAACGGAGCGCTAGGGTGTCTCGGGAATTGCGAGCCGAACATCCAGTCGCGTGCCGCCACCTGGCCGCGGTGTGAACTGGGCCGAGCCTCGGTATAGCCTCGCGCGTTCTTGAATGCCGCGGACGCCAAAGCGGTCGGAAGGAATCCTTTCAGGGTCGAAGCCAACGCCGTCGTCATCGATGCGGATGGCTAAATGTTGGTCGTTTTGGGCCATTTCGATACGGATGATGGTGGCGTGTCCGTGCCGCATCGCGTTGCTGACCGCTTCCTGGATGATGCGGAACACGACGCCCTCGAACAGCGGCTCGAACCGCTCGGTCTTCAGTTGGCAGTCGAATTGGAAGTTGCACTCGGCCATCCGCATCGATTCGGCGATCAGATGGCGGATCGCCTCCTCCACGCCGCATTCCTCGATCACGAGGGGACGCAGGTCGTTGATCAAGCGGCGGCATTCGCGCATCGCCTTGCGGGTGAGTTCGAGTGCCCGCTCCAACTCGATGCCGACGTCATCTTCGAATTTCGCCTTCGCCGCCTCGATGTTCATGAGCGCGCCGAACAGCGTCTGCGCTAGACCATCGTGAATGTCGTGCGAAACGAGACGCCGCTCGCGTTCCTGCATTTCGAACATTCGTCGGATCGTGAATTCGCG
>JBJTOW010000454.1:0-11520 GCA_046074805.1 Planctomycetota bacterium
CCCGCAGGCTTTGAGCCGTCGAGCGCTCGCGCCTCGCAGACTTCGTCGGAGGTTGCTCGGGCTTCGTACGCCGCGCCACACGCCCAGCACAAGCGTTCCACGGCAATGGACCCCGACGTTGTGGCAAGCGGGGAATTTCCGGAAACAGCGGATGGAAAGCGGCCCGCCGACTTCGACCCGCATGTCGCGGCCATCCCCATTGCCGCCCGTGAAACCGCGTCGTTCGAAACGCTGAAGGGCGGAGACACCGACACGTTGGCATTGGTTCCACTCGACATGACGACAGCGCTCATGGCTGGAGATTGGGACAACGGCGCAAACCGTCTTGGCGATGGCGCGAGCGACACGGATTCGCTATGGTCCAGCGTTTCCCATCCGATGGCAGCTGACACGATTTGCCCTGAGGACATTAACGCCCCGGCGCATCCAAAACCGTATCGGCAAACCTCTTCGCGTCGTAGTGGCGATCGCTCCCGCATTTTATTGGAAAACGATTCAGAACCGTACACAACAGCCGAAGCCGATGCTCCAACCGCGCCGCTGGCGACGGCAACCCACACGACGAATTTCCGCTTGGCGACTTCAACAACGGCAGATTCCCCAAGAGAGGTTTCCCCAACGGACACTTCCCTCACAGAGGCTTCGCACACGGCGCCATCCCAAACGGCGGCTATCGCAGCGTCAACGTCGGCCCGTTCGGCGTTTTCTCCAGCGGCGACTGCGACCGCAACAGCGTCCCCGACAACTGACCCGGCCGCTGCCCTGCCAAACCGAGCGAGCCAGAGCGCCGAGCGGGCATGGTCCGCAGGCAACAAGCAGGATGTGCAACGCGAATCCATCCCATCGAGTGAGCGCGGATCGAATGACTTGAGCCGACAACAACGACGGTTGCCGACGCGCGGGGCGATGGAGAATATCGGTATCGAAGGGCGTTCGTCGTCCGCGTTTTCCCGGAACGAGGCCGCCTCGCACCCCTCGAATTCGGCGACCGAGACGCATCATGCGGCAACTCGGCCATCGCTCGCCGCTGCTGGTAGGCCGCTGACGACGCTGGTCCGAATATGGGTCCGCGACAATCTGCTGACTCTGGCCGGTTCCGCCTTGGGAATTCTATTGTTCGCGTTGCTGACGCGTTCTCTGCGCGTCATTCGCCGCTCCGATCGTGCCGCGGCGCGACTTCGCGCGGCTCAGTCAGCGACCACCGCCGATTATGGCCGCTTCGCGAATCACGCGACGCGATCACGGCATGAGGCGTCCCTCGGGGAACCGTCCCGGCGACGGGAGCTCCAAGAGCAGATCCAAGCCGACCCGAGCGGAGCCGCCGCCGCCCTCAAGCAATGGATTGGAAACGCGGCATGAAAGGCCGCGAGCTGGGGAGTAGCGTCATGAGAGACAACGACACCGCTTGGCGAAAGATCGCTATTGTGGTTTCCAGTCTTGAACGCGGCGACGCTGAAAAACTATTGCGGCAGTTTTCCGCCGCCGACGCCCAACGTATCCGAGACCTAGGCGGCTCGCTTGACGCAATCGATCCGGTTGAGCGAGAGGAGGCGATCGCGGAGTTTCTCGCGATGATGCCGCGCGTCACACGTCCCATCATCCGTTCCGAAGCGACCTACCGATCCGCCACTTCGATGCGCGCCGCGCTGGATGATGGCCGCGATGAAGAAGATTCGGAGCATCAAGCGGATGACGAGGCGGGCGCCGTCGAACTGGATGATTCGCTGGCGAGAAAATTCGCGGATCGCCGACTGGTAACCGCTCAAGGCGTTCAAGCCAACGAAGGCGCTCGCACAACAGCGGTCCCGCGCGATATCTGGGGCTGCCTAGCGAAAGTCGACGGACGTCGGCTGAGCCGTTGCTTGAAAGACGAAAGCCCCACCGCGATCGCTATCGTGCTGGAGCGTCTACCCGCCGAACTTGCCGCCGACACGCTCCACACCTTGCCACATGCCACGCAACTGGAGGTCGTTGAGCGGATGGCCGTCCCATCAACGCTCGACAAAAGCTGGGTGGAAGAGATCGGCCAGGCGTTGTGGGAGCGTACTCGTAAGACTCTCGACGGTCCGAGCGCCGCCGCGGCAAAGTCGGAGCCTCTGGCCGCGATCCTCGCAGCCGCACACCCCCGGGACCGTGCCCGTTGGGAGTCGGTTTGCGCTACGAAGTCACTTACCGCCACAGCGTCGGAAGCCATTCGAAGCGAATCCGCGATGCGGAGTAAAAGTGTCTCCGCAGACGGTGTCGCAGTCCATCCGAAGCCGTTTCGGCCGCCGAACCACGCGTCCCCAAATTCCGTTTCGAGCCCAAAATCCCCGGCGCTCGATACGAAAGCCAGCACTACCGGAATCGATGGCTTAGCGGATCTCTTGCAACTCGATGACGCCTCGCTCGCGATGCTCGTAACACACGTCGATCCTTGGCTCTTCGCCTTAGCGCTGGCGGGAGCCCAACCGACTGTGGCTCGGCGCTGGATGGAGCGGTTGGGACCGATCGCCGCTCGAGATGTCCAACGGCAATTGACACAACTTGGTCCGTGGCGGTTGTCGGACGCCGTCGAAGCGGAAAATCGCTTGGTGCGTATCGTCCGAGAGTTGGCCGTCGTGCCGGAAACCGAGCCGATGGTGGAGGAGATCTGATCGATGGCGGCGATTCTTCGGACAGCCCCGAACGCGGCGGAAACGCGCGCATCGAAAGCGGCGTTGCAAGATGTCGCATCCATGGCCGAAGCGGCCCGTCGGTGTGTCGAGCAGGCGAGGGAAGAAGCGGAATTGCTCATGCGCGCGGCTCGGGCCGAAGCGGAATCGATCCGTGCCCATGCCTTCGCCACCGGCCACCTCGAAGGCCGTGAAGCGGGCCGCCTTGAAGGCTTGCTTGTGGGACGTGACGAAGGGCGGGAACAGGGACGCCAAACGGGAATCGAAGAGGGCCGCCAGCAAGGACGGGCGGAAGGACGCGAGGAAGGTTTGACGGCGGGTCGCGCCGAGGGGCGTGAGGCCGGTTGGCTCGAAGGACGGGCCGCTGGTCGGGCCGAGATGGAATCCGAATTGCGAACGGAGTTCGCCCATCAACTCGCCGCCGCTCCGACTACCCGCGATCGAATGATCGACGGCCTGCGCCGCGCCCAATGTGACTGGCTCTATCGCTGGGAATGCGACGCGATCGGACTCGCCTGTGCTATCGCCGCCCGGATCGCCCGCCGCGAATTCATCGCGGAACCGCGGTTGACGATCGGGTTGGTGCGGGAGTCGTTGCAGATGATCGCCGGACGTCAACGCGCGCGGCTTTTGCTGCACCCTCGCGACATGGCTTTGCTTGGCGAGGAAATCCGACAACTGGCCAATTCACTCGGCCGACAGGCGACCGTTGAAATTACCGCGGACGAATCGATCGAGCCGGGTGGATGTCGAGTCGTCACGGATTGGGGCGATATCGACCAACAGTTATCGACGCAACTAGCGCGCATTGCGGAGGAGTTGGGCGTCGATGAGTGACTTGATTCGCGATCAGAAGCTGGTTTCCGACAGACGACGCGACGCCTTCGAGCGAGTAGCGCGGTGCCTGCCAGCGGCGCTTGCGGGCAGCGTCGTGAGGCTGGAGGGCCTCGTGATCGGCGTCGCCGATTTCCCCGCGCCCGTCGGCTCCCAAGTGGCGATAGAAACGGCGGGCGCTCGGGAACTGGCCGGCGAAGTCGTCGGCTTCCGCGACGAGTTGGCCTTGGTCTATCCGTGGGGCGCCGTCGATGGCGTCCGCTACGGGCAACGCGTGCGTCTGCGACGCACCACTCGCGCGGTTCCAGTTGGCGACGCGTTGCTCGGACGGGTGATCGATTCGCGTGGCCGACCGATTGATGGCCAAGGACCGGCGGCCTGTCCGAACCAAGCCTTGCTCGATCGTGCTCCCCCGGCCGCGATTCTCCGACCGCGGATCGATCGGCCGTTCGCAACGGGAATCCGCGCTATCGATGGACTACTTACTTGCGGGCTCGGACAGCGGCTAGGCATCTTCGCTGGCCCGGGAGTTGGCAAAAGCGTATCGCTCGGAATGCTCGTAAGGAACGCGGCCGCGGATGTGGTTGTCGTCGCGATGATTGGCGAACGCGGCCGGGAAGTCAACGAGTTCCTGCAACGCGATTTGGGCGAGGATGGGAGGGCGCGGAGCGTGGTGGTCGTGGCGACCAGCGACGAACCGGCACCGCTCCGCGTGCGAGCCGCGTTCACCGCCACGGCGATCGCCGAACATTTCCGCGACCAAGGACTCGATGTGCTTCTGCTGATGGACTCGTTGACTCGTTTCGCGCACGCGCACCGTGAAATCGGCCTTGGCGCCGGCGAGCCGCCTGCGACTCGCGGCTACCCGCCGTCCACGTTCGCGCTGCTACCGCGTTTGCTCGAACGCAGCGGCCGCGCCGAATCGGGGAGTATCACCGGGTTTTACTCGGTGCTAGTCGATGGCGATGACCACCACGAGCCCGTTTGCGACGCCGTTCGCGGCTTACTGGATGGCCATGTTTGGCTCTCGAGAAAACTGGCCTCCCAAGGACATTTTCCTGCCATCGACGTGCTCGAAAGCGTTAGCCGCGTGATGCCGGATGTGGTATCCCGCGAGCATCGACACCAAGCGGTCCGGATTCGCGAATGGCTGGCCGCCTATCAGGAACATGCTGACCTGATCGCGCTTGGCGCCTATCGGGCTGGGGCAAATCCGGCCGTCGACACGGCGATCGAACGCCGCTCGGAAATCCAGCGTTTTCTGCGTCAAGATTTTACGGAATCGGCGTCTTTTGACGCCTCGCTCGATCAACTGGCCCGCATCACGGCGCCAATGGGACCACGCCCTGGGCTTTCGGCCATGGCCACGGTCCGATGACGCGAGGGCGAGTGCAGTTGTAAGGATGACCATCGGGCTGTGTAGCGATATGGCGTCGTACTGAAAAAGTGTTTTGTCCACGAGGCGAAAACCATGAATCGATCCCAATTGGATGCGGTGCTGCGGATGCGCGAAACGGCGTTGGATGAGCGGCGGATGGAATGGTCAGCCGCATTCCAAGAGGAGCGGCAGTTGCGGCATCGAGCCGAACAGTTGTGCGGCGAGATACTCGCCGAGCAAGAGCGCCGACGTGAATCGCTACGCGCTGGCGGCATTTCGCTGGCCGCCGTCCGTAATCAGCACGACTACGAAACGTCGCTCCGCCACGAGCTCGAAACACTGCAACGCGAAGGCGTCGCGCTCGAAGAGCGGCTGGAAACGTGTCGCGACGAGTTGCGAAAGGCGCGGCAGCAGCACGAGCCATTGCAACAGTTGCTCAACCGCCACCAACAGCAGCTGGCTGCGGCGATTCGCCGCGCCGAGGAACGGGAATTGGACGAGGTCGTCAGCCGCCGCGCTCATTGGTAAGCGATTCTTTCCCAACCCACTGCGCGATTAAAAGTCTTTGCGTCTCTGACTTTACGCCGGACTTCCTAGTCCGTCGCCGCGATGTGCAACGGCCTATTCCGCCCGTACGATGGACTTCCCAGTCCGTCGCAGCGATGAGCAACGGCCCGCGCCGCCCGTACAGTGGGAATGTCGGCGTCGGCGGGGCAGAAGACTCTGGCGATTGCTCTTGCCCGATTTCGCGAATTTCGCGAAAAGACCTTCAAGTTTTCGGCCAGGATGGCCGGGGACGTGGCAGGCGAACTCGGGAGGATCGGAACTGTGGAGCGAGCCGGTTGGGAGGTGCGTGATCTGCCCGAACATGGACCGTCGGCCGGCGACGCGTTGCGTCCGCCATTGCCTGCTCTCGACTCCGTTTCATGTGAGCCAACTTCGGCGGAGTCAACCGTCGGAGCGAGCGTCTTGAGCGCCGAGATCGAACGGCTTTTGAAAGCCGCAAAGGATGCTCTCCACCACGCTGAGTTCGATCAGACGTCGGTCGGGTCGTCGCCCTCCAAGCCTTCACGAATCGATGAACCAAAGCGATTAGGTTCGACCATCGGTGTCGCCACTCCAGCGGCCAGCGAACCGGTTGAGCCTGATGTTTACCATTGGCCTCAATGGCGACAAAGCGGAACACTTTCCCTGATTCACGACGGCCAAATTGGCCCCACCGAGGAGACCGCGTCTGAGGCGGAATCCACGATTCCAGTGCGGTTGGTGGTGGGGCGGTTGGCTGCGGGCGTTAGCGTCGAACAGCTTGCCGCATCCGAAAACTATCTCCCCTTGGCCGCACCCACATCGCGACTCGTTGAAATCCGATGGCAAGGCCGTGTTCGGGCCCGCGGCGTTTTGGTGGCCGTTGAAGGTCGCTTTGGCATCCGTGTCACCGAATTGGTTCCCGCAAACGAAACCATTCACTCTTAGATATCCGCATGGCCATGTTTTCCCTAGGACTGAATCTCAGCGGCATTGCGAATCGCGGACGGTCACGGCGAGCGGCATTTAGGTTGCGTCGCCGAGCTGTCAGCGTTTCTCGTTTGGCTTACGCGTTGTTCGCCAACGGAGTCATCCGGTTTTCTTTGGCGTTCGGCTGCATGTTGCTGGGCTTTGGGCCAGCTGGAACGACCAACATGCGGGCGCAAGAGCCGAAAGAACCAGGCGATGTGACCTGGGCGATCGCGGAAGAACCGACCACGCCAACGGCTTTCGCCTCGTATGAGCGAGCGACCAACACGGAGACGAAGACGGAGCAAACTCCAGAGGCGACATCGATGTCGGCGACCGCCAAAACTTCGCGCGGACCGACCCGTTCTGAGATGGAACCCACACCGTTGGCATTGGCTCCTTCGAAACGACCTCTGGCGAACGCGTCTCGATCGACATCAGCCGATGCTTCCCACGATTCCCCATCCCGTTTCGGGAATACGGGTATGTTCACGTCTCTCGCCATTGTCTTGGGCGGCGTGGCGGCGGCGCTGTGGTTCCGTCGACGCCCAGGTTCTCCGCGCAGAGGACGACTCCCCACCGAAATCTTCGAACAACTCGGAAAGACCCCGCTGGGTCCGAAACTGGAAGCGCACTTGCTGCGTGTGGGTGGAAAATTGCTTCTCGTCAGCGTTCAGGCCAATGAAACGCGGACCCTAACGGAAATCACCGACCCAGACGAAGTGCAACGAATCGTGGCCCTTTGCGCCGCCGCCAATCCGTCTACGACCGCGACTTCTATCGCGGACACGCTCGCTGGCCTTCGTCCGGGCTTCGCGCCCCATTCCGGCTACCAACAGTCGCCTGGATTCGCCAGCTCATCAACGGCCAGCCCATCGACGGCCCGTATGGCAACGGCGAGCACAGCATCGGCGGATATGGCGACGGCTAGCACAACGGCTAGGGGCCCGGCATCGTCGAATGCGACTGCCGACGAAATGGCCTTTCGCAACAGAGCGTTCACGAACGTTTCAGCTCCAGGCATGCAATCGACTGGAACACAACCGAACGGCATTCAGCCGACCGGAACGCCGCCCATTGGCGCCGCGGACCACGGCATGTACGGCAACCGCCCACGCCACCCTCTGGCGGCGAGCGGCCTGGGCAGTGGCGGTGCGGTGTCCGCCCGCGAACGCGGCGGGGACAACGACGGCCGGTCTAGCCTCGCGGCTAACATCCGCCGTTCCCTATCTCAGCTTGACACGCAAAACGTGTAACTCGGTAGCAGACACGGAGTGAGTCGATGACCAGCCTGCGGCAAATCGTGTTCGCCTGCTGCCTGCCAATTGGCTGGCTGGCGTCCATTGCCGCCTTCGCTGGCGACTCGCCAACCGCCGCTCCCTCTCCGCCCCCCTCGATGGCGACCTTGCACACGGCAGGGCTGACCGATGGACCGCTAGTTCCGGGGGATTTGGATTTCCCATCGCCTGGCGAAGCCTTCGCTATCGAGCCGCACGTTTTGGGGCCGCTATTGCGTTTATCCGAGCGTCAAGAGCGGCGGAAAGCGGCCGAACCAACCGCGCCCCCGGCATCAGCCGTCGATATGGACAAGGGACAGCCTGCTGGCAACTCGGCTGATGCGGGCGGAGCGCCGTCTACGCCGTGGGCCGGTTGGCTGGCGCTGTCGCTGCTAAGCGTCGCGCCGGCGGCGTTGTTGATGACGACCAGCTATGTGCGGATCGCCGCTGTGCTTGGCCTTCTTCGGCAGGCTCTTGGCATGCCTCAATTGCCATCGTCGATGGTCATTTCATCGCTCTCGTTATTTATGACGTTTTTAGTAATGGCACCGGTTTGGACGGAAGTCTACGAAGAGGCGATCGTGCCGGCACGCGATCCAGACTACCGGATGTCATGGGATGAATTCTGGACAAAAGGCTCGACGCCGCTCCGAAGGTTCATGAGCCGTCAAATCGATCGGGCGGACAATAGCGAGGACGTGTGGCTATTTTATCGGCATTTGCCGGAGAGCCGAACGATGCCAACGCCTTCGACTTACGATGAAGTGCCGCTCGCGGCCCTGTTGCCAGCGTTTCTTCTGAGTGAACTGAAAATCGCGTTCCTCATCGGTTTTCAGATCTGCCTTCCATTTTTAGTCGTCGATTTAGTGGTCGCCAGCATGACGACCGCGCTGGGCATGACGATGGTCCCCACCCAGGCTATTTCACTTCCCATGAAACTATTGCTCTTTGTGCTCCTCGATGGCTGGCGACTTGTCATCGGTATGTTGCTCGAGAGCTTTCAAGCTTAGTGTGGGAAAATCCCAAGGTTTTCTGGGAATACAACAGTCCGAATCGGGGATCGATCTTTATGGGAACGGAATGGGCCATAGAATTGGGGCAACAGACCGTATGGATCGCGTTGCTGCTTAGCGCGCCTATCCTATTAGCCGGACTGGCGATCGGTCTCGTTTGCGGTTTGGCTCAAGCTCTAACCCAAGTCCATGACCCATCGTTGTCATTAGCGCCGCGAATTCTCGGTGTGGGCGTGGTGGTGTTGGTCGGACTACCTTGGTTGATCGAGAGGCTGCTGGAATTTTCCCGGGACATTTTGAGCCAATCGCCACTGTTAGCGGGAGGCGGATGAGCACCATGGGCGTTGGGGGAACGGCCGCGTTGGCGGTTCCGCTGGGAGTGCTGCTGGCGATGCGTATCGGCGCGGCGCTGTTCTTGGCGCCGGGGTTGTGTGGCCGTGCTTTGCCTGGCCGTTTGCGCGCTGTGCTCACACTGCTCCTGGCGGTCTCGATGGCTCCCGCGCAACTAACGGCGGGCTGGTGTTCCCAGGGCGACGCCTGGGCGACCGTCTGGCGGCTTGGGCCCAGGGAATTAGCTATCGGACTCTTGTTGGGACTGACCGTGCGTCTGCTTGTCACCGGCGCGGCGGCTGCCGGCCAGTTGCTGGGAGAAATGGCCGGTGGCGCGGGAAGCGTCGGCGAGTCGACCGACAACGATGGCTCGGGACAATTGAACGCGCTGGCCCGACTTATGGAATGGACCGCGATCGCCGTTTTCTTACTGGCCGGCGGCCATCGGCACTTGGTTGATGGCATCATGGACAGCTATGTCTCCTGGCCACTGTCGTTCGATCATGGCAAGAATCCAGGCGGCGGCAACTTTTCCGATGGTTGGCTAGCCTCCGTCCACGACGCGGGAAACGCGACGAATACTGCGGCCGAATCGCTGGTCGCCGCTCTGACTCGCGGTTCGTCGATCGCCTTGCGAATCGCATTTCCCGCACTGATCGCGGCCGGCACAACAACACTAGCGGCGGGACTACTGAGCCGGGTTCTACCGCAAATGGAAACACTGTCGTGGATGGCGGCTTTGATTTGGTTCGTCGTCCTTGGATCGATCGCGTTGGGATTGGCGAGTCTTGGATCCGTCCTGCCGATGGAACTCGATAGCTTGTGGAACTCGACGCTCCCGCCCCCATTGGCTGAGCCCGCGCGGGTCGAAAGCTTGCCGGTTACGCGAGCGATTGGGGGACATGGATGAGCGTGGACGGGGACGATGCGGATCGATTGTTTCCCCCCACGCCGCGTCGGCGCGAGGAGGCGCGGCGTTCGGGACGTGTCGCCCATAGCCGGCCACTTGTCAGTGCTCTGATCACGTTGGCCGCCATGGCGGCTTTGCGATGGGGTGGAGGGTGGCTCTGGGTAGGTTTTCGCGCGGCGGCCGAGCGCCCCTGGAGTGGCGGTGTTTGGATTCGTTCGTCCGATATCCGGCCATTGCAGCAGACTCGTGATCTCCTGATGTCGGCGGGGCTGGTAGTGGTCCCTTGGCTTCTGCTTCTCATCTCGGTGGCCATTCTCGCGAATGTCGCTCAGTTCGGATTCCTCTTCCGACCCGAACGGCTCGCCGAACGCTGGGAAAGCCCGTTAGGAATGGCGACCGGTGGCGCCGGACGCAGATTTCGCGACCTGATCATGTCGCTAACGCAAACCGCGATCGTCGCCGGCGTGGCCTTTTGGCGACTGGCGCCGCTGTTTCGCGGCGATCTAGAACTTCAACATCTCTTTCGAACGTCGGCCCCTAGCAGCGCGACCATGTCGCTTGCGGCGGGACCAAGCTTGATCGCCAGTTGGGGCGAGGCCGTCGCTTGCGTGGTGACGGAAACCGGCGTTTACGCCAGCGGACTTTTGGTCGTCATCGGCTTGGTGGACTATGGCTGGTGTTGGTGGCGGCTTGAACGGTCGCTCTGGATGACCACTGAGGAAATGCGCGAAGAGCTGCGCGGCGACTCGGCCCGCCATCAGCCACGACGCGCGCGATGACTCGTGTGAGTGGAACTGGCCGCCATGTCGCGTCGCCGTCTCGACGCTCGCTTGGACCCGTGGCGGCTTGCATGGACGGGGATTCCAACGACAATTCATGTCGGCCGAGGAGTTGTTCCAGCAATGATGTCGGGGGAAGCCATGGGCAGCAGCAAGCACGGAACAGTGGCGGACGTCACGGGGACCAACTCGTTTCCAATTCGCCCTGCCATGCGAATGATGTCGTGGGCGGTTGGTGCGCTGGCCGCGATCGTAAAACTGCTCGCGGCCGCGCGCCGAACGACGGCCGTCTTCTTCGTCGTCGCTGGGCTGGGCTGCTGGACGGGAATGCATGCCGCTGAACCGGCAGCCGAGTCGCTCGACTTCAATCGCGACATTCGACCGATCCTTTCCGAAAACTGTTTTTATTGCCACGGGCAGGACGCGAACAAACGCCAAGCGGACCTGCGTCTCGATATCCGCCAAACGGCGGTCGACGCCAAGGCGATCGTTCCCCGCGACTTAGCGGCAAGTGAACTGATCCAACGCATCCGCTCGACCGATCCCGAGCGTCAAATGCCTCCGCCGAAATCGAATCGGCGATTGACGGACGTTCAGCGAAAGATGCTGGAACGCTGGATTGAGGAGGGGGCACCGTACGCCAATCACTGGGCGTTTGTCGCGCCCGCTCGGCCCGTCGAGCCAATGGTGAAAAGCGCCGCGTGGCCGAAAAACGCCATCGATCGATTCGTGCTGTCTAAGCTGGAATCAATGGGCCTCCAACCGTCTCCCGAAGCCGACCGCGCGACGCTTATCAAGCGACTGTCGATCGACCTTGCGGGATTGCCGCCGACGCCGGCCGAGGTCGACGC
>JBJTOW010000455.1:0-4247 GCA_046074805.1 Planctomycetota bacterium
GTCTGGGGGGGCGGCGACGGACTGGGAAGTCCGTTGTACACCTTGGATGGGCGCGGCGAGCGATTTTTTGCTACGGAAGTGGTTGGGTCGAACGTAGGTAGGCGAACAGATCGCGAATCTGCTGGTCGCTCAGATCCTTCAACAGTCCCTCGGGCATCAACGACACGGGGACGGCCTTTAAATCCTCGAGGTCCGCTCGTGGCAGCACCGTTGTTTGGCCGTCCGGGCCGCGGAGCGTCACGACCTGGGCGTCCTGGTCGCTGATGAAGCCGTTGAGCGTGCGGCCGTCGCCGGTGATCGCCACGTAGTTCTCGAACCCCTCGCGGATCTCGGCGCTCGGATTGACCACGTTCAGCAACATCCGCCGCAGATCATCGCGTTTATACGACGTGAGTTCCGGCCCGATCCGGCCCCCGTCCTCGAACAGCCGATGGCACTTGCCGCAACTGGCGATGTAGAGCTGTTTGCCGTTGTAGGGATTGCCCGAGCCAGCCAGGATCGCGTCGTGTAGCCGCTCGACCTGCGCCCGCATCTCGCCGGTGGTTGCGCCTTGCACTTCCCCGAACAATGCGCGGACTCGATCGGCGATCTGCGCGTCGGGTCGCAGGACCAGTTTCTTCACGTCGGCCGCCGCCAGCGACTCGCGGGGCACGCGGCCGTCGGCCACGGCGTCGAGCAACGCCAGCGTCCACGTCTTGCGGGCGGCCAACACGCTCACCGCAGCCGCTTGCGTGTCGCGCTGCCAGCGGGCGAACGTCTCCACCAGTTTCCCGGCGACCCGTGGGTCGTCGTACGCCTGCAACGCTGTCAGCGTCGCCATTCGCAGCGGCTCGTCGCCCGCCTTGTCCACCAGTTCCAACAGTGTCGGCAGGGCGGCCGGCCGCACTACCTGTCCCAGCACTTCCACCAGTTGCCGACGCGATTTGTTGTCGGCCTTGGGGTCGGCGAGCAACTTGAGCGCGTCCTGCAGCGCCGCGTCCTCGCCTTGGCGCAAACGCAGCGGCAACGAGGCTCCGCCCGATTTGGCGATCGCCGCCGCCAGTTCGTTCGGCAGTCCCGCGAGCGACCGGCCTTGATAGGCCTCTTCAAACCCAGCCATCAACGCCTTGCGACTCTCGTCGTCCGGCGCCAGTTCCAAGAGGCGAGCGCATGTCAGCAGGTCTTTGCGGGCGCCCGTGGCCGCGTAGCGTCGCATCAGTCGCTGGGTGATATGTTTGCGAGTCAGCGGTTGGCGCCACAACGCCGGGTCGGCGAACATCGCCAAGACCGCGTCGCGAGCCGGCTCCGCATGGGACTCGATCGCCCACCAGAGCAGCAGCGGCACGTGGATGTCGTCGAGATCCTCGCTGCGGGTCAACGCCTGCCGCACGATTGCCAGCGCGTCGGCCGCTGGCAGACGCCGCGCGGTCGCGGCCAGTTGGCTGCGGACGGCCACGTGCGGATCGCGGTAGGCGAGTTCCGCTAGTTTGTCGCGAAGCGCCGGCGTCACCGCGTTTTGATCGCCCAGGAGCCGAGCGGTCCAGAGCCGGACATACGGATCGTCGTGGTCGAGCGCTCGCAGCGCAGTCGATTCGTCCAGCCCGCCCGCGCGATGCAACGCCCAGAGCGTTTCGAGGGCGGTCTGACCGGTGCTCTTGGAAAGCTCGCCCCGGAGCAGTTCGGCCAGCGCTGCGGCGCCTTTCCCGGCCGCTCGATTCGCGACGGCGTCGGCCAGCACGCGTTGAGCGGCCTGACGTTGCCAGCGGTCGTCGCTGCGGAGGGCGGCGAGTGCTGGTGCGAACGCGGTGGCGGCGGCGGCTGGAGTGGCCGGAGTCGCGGGAATGGCGGGAGTAGCCGGAGTCGCCGGCGTCGGGACGGCACCGGTTGGTTTCACGCCGAGTTCCACTTTCGCGCCCGAGCGGCCATCTTTGGCCTTGATGCGGTAGACACGTCCCGAGCCTTTGTCGATGCGGCCTTGATAGTGGCTCGCGTGATCGATCCGCTGTTCATACAGGTCCGCGACGTACAGGCCGCCATCGGGACCGGCCTTGATATCGACAGGGCGAAACCAGGAATCGGTGGTGGTGAGGGCGTGGCCGAGGTCACGGGTTTTGAACGACGAGCGGTCCGGTTGGAAATCGCTAAAGACGACGCGACCTTGGAGCGGTTCGACGCCGAACAGCTTGCCGCGGTAGGCGGCGGGCAGAGCGGACTCTTCGTAGATGACAAAGGTGTGCGTGAACCGCGGCACGCTGTGATGGGCCATTTGCGGGAAGTAGCCGAAGGAATACGGGTTGCTGAGCGCGCCGTGCTTGCCGAATCCCTTTTGAAAGTAGCCGCCTTGCACGTAGTGGAAGCCGCGAGTGTCGCCGCCGTTGTGGCCGGAATAGATACGGCCTTTGGCATCGATCTCCACGCCGAACGTGTTGCCGCCGCCTTCCGCGAAGATTTCATATAGGCGGCGTTCCGGATGATAGCGCCAGATCAATTGGCCCATCGAACGCACGGGCGCGTCCTTCGAGCCAGGCCGTTTAACATCGCCGCTTACGGTGCTGCCCTGGCCGCCGTACAGCCAGCCGTCCGGTCCCCAGGTCAGGCTGTTGGCGATGGAATGCGAGTCTTCGAGCCAAAATCCTTCGAGATGCACTTCCGGATCGCCGTCCGGAACGTCGTCGCCATTGCGATCGGGGTAGAACAACAGATAAGGCGGGTTGAGCACCCAAACGCCGCCTAGTCCGACAGCGCATGACGACACAAGGCTCAGGCCCTCGACGAACGTCTTGTGGCGGTCGAACACACCGTCCCCGTTGGAGTCCTCATGGATGGTGATACGGTCCTCGCCGCGGAAATGACGCGGCGGTGGCGGCGGCACGCGGTCGTAGACAGCCCGCAGGAACTTGTCGCGGCTTACCATCTTCAGGCCGGCGGGATTTGGATACTGACGGAACTCGACGACCCACAGACGGCCGCGAGTATCCCAGGAAAGCTGCAATGGCTGGCCGATGTCCGGCTCGGACAAAACCAGTTCCACCGCCAAGTCGGCGGGCGTTTGAAATCGACGCAGCGACTCGGCGGGCGTGAGCGGACCGGCTTCGTCGGCCAGTTTTTTCAGCGTGCGGCTGATGTCGGCCGCCGGCTCCCAGCGGGCGAATCGCGAGTCGGCGGGCGGATCGGCCGTATCCGTTCCAGCGGCCCAGCCTTCACGATCGCCAGCGAGCGTTTGCCAGAGACCGGCGAGCCGCGCGGCTTCATTGCCGACAAACAGTGCCGGTGCCGCCACATTGAATCCGGTGCGGCGATCCGCCTCTTGGTAAATGCGAATCGCGATCACGTTCGGCCGGCCTGGCCGGAGCAGTCGGGCGGGAACCGTGAACTTCTCCGGGTCGCCTAAGCCGGACCGATACTGCGGCGGAAATCCGCCTTGGCTGCCGACTTTCTCGCCGTTGACGAACAGTTCCCGCGCGTCATCAGCGGCTTCCACAAAAAGTTCACCCGCTTGGCCGCTGGCCGCTGCCGGCAGTTCCACCCAGGCCCGGTACCAAAACACGCCACTGCCAGGCGCGTTCTTCCAGACATCGGGAATCTTGACGGCCTTCACGGCGTTTGCCGGAACCGTCTGAGCCAACAAGCGACCGGTGGACGTTGCTATTGGCTCCACTTCGAGCAAGCCGAGCCCGATAGCGGCAACCGCCATGATGACGAAGGCAGGCGAGATCAACCGTTTCCGCATGAGATTAGCTCCCTAGCAAGGAACTGAGGCAGAACGCTCGTTTGGAACTGGCATCGCTGTCGCGGGGCAGCGACCAAAAACGAAAAAACGAGAGGACTTCGCGGGGAAGCCCTCTCGTCGGTGAAGCTCGATAAGCTGAGTCGTTCGTCGCGAGCGTGATTAACGCTTCGAGAACTGAACACCACGGCGGGCACCGCGGAGACCGTATTTTTTACGTTCCTTCATTCGCGAATCGCGAGTGAGGAAACCGTTGTCGCGGAGGAACTTGAAATTGTCCGCATTGAAGGCGATCAGGGCGCGGGCAATTCCCATCTTGCAGGCACCGGCTTGGCCCATGGGGCCGCCACCGGTCGCCAAGATGTCGATATCGACGGTTTCGCGATGACCCACGCCGTCCACCGTGTCGACCAGTTGCTTCCACTCGATTTCGTTGCGGAAGTACACATTGAAAGGCTGACCATTGACCGTGATCTGGCCGGACCCGGCGCGAAGCCGAACTCGAGCGACCGCAGACTTACGGCGGCCAACCCCCAAGCAA
>JBJTOW010000456.1:0-6685 GCA_046074805.1 Planctomycetota bacterium
GGCGGCGATCCGGGCGGCGATCCGGGCGGTGGACCACCGATCGTTGGTTTTTGAGTCGGTTGTTGTGGTGGATACTGGTTGGATTGGGGAGCGGCTTGCTGGGCCGGTTGCGAAGGTTGTGGCGCGGCTTGCGGCGCGGACTGTTGAGGGGAATTGCTTAAAAAACGCGAAGCGGCTTCGGCTTGGCGAGCCGCCGAGGCCGCCTCGGCCGTGAACGCGTCGCTCGTTCGCCCCAATCCCCGCTGCTGGACGAATTGTTCGTAGAGCGGCAACGTGGGCGCAACAGCCAAATTGCCGACATTCAGCCGAGTCGGATCAACAAAGGGCGCCAGTTGGTCGGAGACTGCTTGAGCGGACGGAAAGCGAACCGCCGGGTTCTTCGCCATCATGTAGGCGATCACCTGAGCCAACTGCTCCGGCACGCCGTAGGGGGCCAACGATTGGATCGGTTCGCTGGCATGACGCTGGAATTTGCGAGCGACATCGCCGCCAGCGAATGGCGGTTGGCCAGTGATCATCTGGAACAAGCAGCATCCCAAGGCGTAAATGTCAGACTGGGCGTCGGGGACCTTTCCAGCCTGCTGCAGTTCAGGAGCGGCGTAGTCGGCGCGGGAGGCCAACGTTCCATCCGTATCGACCGCCTGTACCGGCCAAGGGCCTGGAAGTTGCGTGGGATCTTGCAGCAATCGGCAGTGGCCCTGGGCGTCAAGCCATACGTTGGCCGGGCGAATATCGGCATGGGGCAACTGCCAACGGTGCAGTTGAGTCAGGGCGAGCGCCGCATGGCGAGTCCAAGCACAGGCGTCCTGCCAAGCAATCCGCCCAACCTGGGTCAAACGCTGCTCGAGCGATTCGCCCGCCAATTCCTCCGCCACGAGAAACTTGAACGAGCCGAGATCGACGACCTCGTAGTACCGGTGCCAATAGGGAAACGGAGCGGCGAGCCGATTGTGGACTTGGCTGACGACAAACGACCAGTGTTGAGGATCTTGAGTCGCTGGTCCGGTGGCGAACTGAAGCAGCACAGGATGGTTGGTTGGGGCGTGAACAGCCCGAAACACGCCCTTCCAACGGCCACTCTCAATGCGGTCGTAAAGCTTGTACTCGCCGTAGAAAAAAGGCCCCGAGCGGCCGTTCAGCAAAACCGTAGCCTGGTAGCGGCTCAAGACGTTGACCCGCGTCAACCAATCGACAAACGCCTGGGCGTTCGCGGCGTCCAAAGGGCCAACAGTCTGCTGGTAGGCGGACGCCAACTGCTGGCATTGCTCGGGCGTCAGCAATCGGCTGGCGATTACCGACTTCCAGAATTCGGACATAGGCAGAGGCATGCACGGAACGCCTTAATGTGGTACGGAAGCCCCGAACGCTCGCAAAAAATTGGCTTACGGCGCCAGTGAGGGCGTAGGACTATTGGAACGAGAACATCGACCCAGTGCCCCGCCGCCTCGCGGGGCACTTTGCCGTCGAGCCCATTCTACGCATTGGCCACGGAATGTGGCAGCGAAACGGGGGCGTTAGCCGATTCCTCGGCGACTCGCGAGATCGCTTCGGCCGCGCGTCGGCAATCCGCCATCGAAACGTCAAGATGGGTCACTATCCGGATTTGGGAAGGACCGATCGCCAACGCGGCTACGCTACGGTCGGCCAAACGCTGCACAAAATCGGCCGCCGATCCCAAACTTGGGTCGACACGGAAGATCACGATATTGGTGTCCACCTCGTCCGGTTGAAGCTGCAGCAACCCCTCGCTGTTCCTGACTGCTTCGGCCAAGATGCTGGCATTCGCGTGATCCTCGGCCAACCGATCGCGGTTGTGCCGCAGCGCGTATAGCGCCCCCGCCGCCAGAACTCCAGCCTGACGCATCCCGCCGCCAAACAGTTTGCGATGCCGACGCGCTTCCTTGATGGCGGCCCGCGTGCCAGCCAGAGCGCTCCCCACTGGCGCCCCTAAACCCTTGCTGAAACAGACGCTGACCGTGTCGAAGTGCTGGGCCCAACTCGCCAACGGAATGCCGGTCGCGACCGCTGCGTTGAATAGCCGAGCGCCATCGAGATGGGTACGCAGCCCGTTGCTGTGAGCCCATGAACAGATTTCCTCCACGTGGGCGTAAGGCTGGATGCGTCCCGAACCGCGATTATGGGTGTTTTCCAAAACCACCAGCCGCGTGCGGACCAAGTGGTCGTTCTCCGGACGAATCAGGCCGCGCAGCTGTTCCGGCCGCAGCACGCCGTAATGCCCCTCGACCGTCCGCGCGACCAGCCCGCTCAATTGTGCGAACGCCCCTTGCTCGTAATTGTAGATATGGCAGCCGGCCTCGCAGATGAACTTGTCGCCCGGGCGACAGTGAATTCGCAAACCGATCTGGTTGGTCATGGTTCCGGAAGGCATGAAAACCGCGTCTTCCATGCCAAGCAGTTCCGCAGTCAGCTCTTGGAGCCGTTCGCACGTCGGATCCCGTTCGATCACGTCGTCGCCCACTTCGGCGTCGGCCATCGCCTGACGCATTTTCGGACATGGCCGTGTGACCGTATCGCTCCGCAAATCAATGACCGCTGACATCGGCTACTTTCGAAAAAAGGGTGGGAACCAAAACCGTGAACGGCGTTGCGCCTTTTCGATCGGATGATCTGGCATCGTAACCCGCAGCGCAAGCCGGGGAAATCGCATAACTACGGTAATACAGTGCGGCCGGGGGTTGTGACGCGGATGCGATACAGCACTCCGCCGCCCGTGACGTAGAGCGACTTGCGATCCTCGCCGCCGAATGCGCAGTTGGTGACCTCGTCCGTGGGCACCGGTAGGAACCCGAGCGACTCGCCGTCGGGCGTGAAAACATAGACGCCGCCCTTGACGTCCGCCGCCGGCTCGACGGGCGGGTTCGGCTTGTTCAATCCGCCCGCCACAAACAGTCGGCCAAGCTGGTCTTGTTTCAAACCGTCCGGTCCGCGGCCTTGTCCCCAATCGTGGAGCAGCTTTTTCGATGCGAGATCGACCGAACCGTCCGCCTTCAATACGAATCGCCACAGCTTCCGCGCGCCGCCAAGAGCGTCGTTGTTGTTGTCGGCGACAAACAAATACTTGTCGTCGGCGGATACCAGGATGCCGTTCGGCCGTTCCAGTTCACGGCCAATAATGCGCACCACGCGGCCGTCCACATCGATCCGATAGACGCCTTCGATCGTCTTCCCCTCCGCGTCGCGAATCTGCATGTCGTCCTTGCTGCCGTATCGCGGATCGGTGAAGTAAATCCGTCCCGACGAATCGACCGTGATGTCGTTCGGCTGGTTGTACCGCTTTCCCTGGTAGTTGTCGGTGAGCACCGTAAGCGAGCCGTCTAGTTCCTGGCGAGTCACTCGGCGGAGTTTCGGTTCGCAGGCGAGCAAACGGCCCGTCTTATCGAACAACAGGCCGTTGGTGCCCGCACCGTCGCGATAAATCCGCGACTCGCCAGCCAGAGTCAACTGCATGATGTGCCCGTTGCCACTCGACAGCACCCCGAGCTTCGGATGCCAAGCCGGCCCCTCGCCGCCGGCCCCTTTTCCCGCGACGACTTCCAGCTTCGCGTCTTTCGCGAAGATCTCGACCGCGGGTCCCGCCGCCGCCGCATTCTCGGCGGCCAGACTGGAGCTGAACAGAAATGAACCCAAGCATAGAGCTAAGATTGGGGCCGAGCGAAGACAGGCTACGCTGACGGCGGCGGTCCCAGCATGCGTCGAGCCGAAGAAGCCAACCGCCGCGACCGCCAGCCGCGAAGCGGACACCATGCAGGGCGAAACTAATTGGGTTGCGAAAGCCAAAACATAACTCCTTGAAATGGGTTACTTTGCGGACCGCAAGAAGGCGATCAGGTCGGCCAGTTCCTGCGGTGACAATTGCTGGTCGAGCCCCGACGGCATGACCGACACGATGCTCGGCCGGATTTCCTCGATTTCATCGCGGGCGAACCGCAGTTCCTCGGTGGCGTTGATCGCCAGCACCAGCTCCTCGGCGTTGTCTTTTCTGACGAGCCCGTTGTAAGTCTTTCCTGAATCGAGCACGACGACGACCGGTTCGTAACTGCGAACGAAGCTCGCGTTCGGATAGACGACCGCTTCCAACAGGTCGCGTTCGGCGCGGATGCCGCCGATCCGTGTCAGGTCGGGACCAACTCGGCCACCCAGATAGCCCATCGCGTGGCAAGAAGAACAGGCCGCTTTGGTGCTGTGAAAGATGGCTTTGCCACGGCGAATGTCGCCGCCGGACAACTGCCCGAGCAGTTGTTCTATCCGCGCCCGTTGCTTGCCCAAGTCGGCGTTCATCGCCAGATAAACGGCTTCAGCCTTGGCGGGCACTTGGCCCGGGAACTTCGACAACCGCGTCTTCACCGCGTCTTGCCGCAAACTAGCCAGCGACTTGGCCTCCAACAACGCCGCGACGAGCGCTAAGCCAACGCGTTCGTCCGTCGACTGCTCGAACGCGCCCAGCAACCGGTCAGCTTCGAGCGGCCCGATCGATCGGAGCAATTCGGCCAATTCCAGCAGTTGCTCGGGAGTGAGACGAGCTCGGCTGAGCACCGTCGCGCTGGCGTTGCGAGCGGTCACGGGGTGCTCGGGCGCTAGCTGAGCCAGAAGAAACTTCCAAAGCGCCGCGTCGACGGCCGGCAGCCCTGTGGGTAACGCGGCGAGCGCGTCAAGACGCACACCGGCCGATCGGTCCGGGGACGTTCCCAGCGCGGCCAGGGCCGCCACCAAGTCGCTCGATGGCTGCTTCGGCCACGGCAGCACGCGTGCGGTCGCGACCGCTTCTTTGACAAGTTCTTCCCGCGAGTCGGCCGCCGCGAGGGCGACGGCCGCGAACCAGAGAGCGGGCGTTTCCCGTAAACCGGCTTCGCGCATCGCCATCAACGCCACGGCTCGAGCGTCGCTGGTCGCTTTCGCGTCGCGAGCGACCTCGGCTAAGACCTGCTGGACTTCCGGACTGCGCGCGAATAACGCTAACTGCCGCGACAGTTCGCCGCGGTCGGCTTCCGCGATCGTGGGACCGGCAAGCCGCCCGCGCATTGCCTCGGCGAGCGCCCCGCCCCATTCGCGATGCCGGTTGACGATCCACGAGGCCGTTTCGCGGATTGTCGGCTGAGTGGCGGACAGCAGCGGCGCGACGCGTGCGGGTTCCAGACCGCCGCCGTCCATTTGGTCGAGGGCGATCAGCGCCGCGCGAACGACTCGCGGATCAGAGTCCCCCAACGCCTGCCGCAGCGTGGCGGCGTCGGCCAGTTCGATCAACGCAAAGGTGATCGCGTGTTCCAGGAAGCGGTCGTCCGAGGCGAGCCGGCGAATCGCGGCGAAAAGCGGTGGCGTGGCGTCCTTCGTACCGCAGCGCCCCAGGCATTCGGCGGCTACGCGAACGTTCGCCAAGTCGGTGGAACTTCCGATGAGTGCGAGCAAGTCGGGAGCGGCGGCGGCGTCACGCCATAAACTGGCCGAGTGCAACGCGGCTTGGCGAACCGTCGTGCTCGGGTCGCGGAAGGCGACCCGCACGGCGGCACGGGCGGCGGGAGCGTCGATCCGCGTCAGCGCCCAAACCGCCGCTTCGCGAACTGCGGGCGACGGGTGTTCCGCGTGGGCGGCCAGCGGCGGAATGGCAGCAGGCCCGAGCTTGGCGAGTTGCTGGGTGGCTCGCTCGCGGACGGCGGGACGCGGGTCGGCCAGCAGACCGGCCAGGGCTTCCGGGGCGAGCTTGCTCCAATCGATCTTCAGCCCGCGCGGGTCAGCGGGCGGCGTCGCCCCTACTCGGCGAACGCGGTAGATCGCCCCAAGAATGTCCGGCTTCCAGAGCTGCGAAGTGGGGCAGCACAGCTTGTACCAGCCGCCCGTGTTGACGACGACAAGGCTGCCGTCGGCGTCGGAGAGGATGTCGGTGGGATGGAAATCGATATTGTCGGAGACCAGGAAGTCTTCGTCGGCTGTGCGTAACGTGGCGCCGGCGAAGGCGACCGAGTGCCGGGTGACTTTGTGCAGGTTGAAGAGACAGGCGAACAGATTGTCATCCCAACCGTCGCCGAACTGGCTGCCGCGATAGCGGGTCAGTCCGCATGGGGCGGCGGGACCAAGGTGGGCGAGCGGCGGGAGTAGTTCGCCCGTGCGGAGATGGCTTTCCACGACATCATGCTGTTTGCCGTAGACCCCGCCGTAGACGGCATGAATCAGACCGTCGCGTTTGCCGCCGGCCGGATTCTGCAAGAAGGTCGTCGTGAAAACGCGTTCGCCGCCGGCGGTGAAGACAACGTCGACTGGGTTGTCCATGCCGCCCGTCATGACATGTTCAAAGCCCGAGCGGTCCGGGCGGCAGCGGAAGATGTGCGAGGCCTTGGTGACGAGCGGCCGCAGACCAGACCGCTCGTAACGCTGCTCGGCGAACGCCCCTTTGCACCAGTAGATGAAGCCATCGAGCCCCAGGTAGGGGCCGTGGAGGTCATTCGCGCAGCCCGTGAGTGTTTTGCCCGCGAACCATTCCTCGCGTTGGTCGGCGACGCCATCGTTGTCGGTGTCGGTCAGTTTCCAGATCGACGGCGGCGCGGCAACGTAGAGCGAGCCGTCATGCCAGAGCGTGCCTTCGGGAAACATCATTTTGTCGGCGAAAACCGTCGAGCGTTCGAAGCGGCCATCACCGTCGACATCTTCCAACCGCAGGATGCGATGGGGGCGT
>JBJTOW010000457.1:0-5857 GCA_046074805.1 Planctomycetota bacterium
TCCACTCGAGCGCCTGGTCCCGCGCCTCCCGCTCCGCCCCGGCCGCGATCGCCGCCTGCGCGAAGGCCCTGCATTCCGCGTCGAAAACGTGCGGGCCCATCGCCGCGATTTCGTGCAGCACCGTCGTGCCCCACCGGGTCCGCTCCACCGGCGGCCCCGTGCGTTCCAGCGTCAGCCGGAAACACTCCAGATACCCTTCCCGCGGCCATTCCAGGTGGCACCACGGCCCCACCCAGTGGTTCCAGAAAAACAGCGGCGCGCCCAGCAACCCGTGCCACCGGCGGTCCCCGCGCGGCCATCGCACCCGATCCAGCGCCAGCCGGAAGATCGCCGCGTCCCCGCCCTTCGCCGCCGCGCCCAGCAGTTGCTCCGCCACCGGGCCCGCGCTGAATCCATCGTCCGGCAGCGGCGTGTCGCCGTGCTCTTCCAATAGCCGCACCGCCAAATCCATTCTTCGGTACAGCCCCGCCATTGACGCATTCGGCCGCCCGCCGAAGGCGATCAGCATCTCGATCATCCTCTCATCCCGCTGCCCGTAGGCTTCCGACAACGGCGTCCCGCCCGCGTAGACCTGCCCGTTCGGATCGGCCCCGCGCTCCAGCAGCATCCGCGCCATCGCGTGCTCTCCCCGCCGCACGCACGCATAGAGCGGCATTCCCCAACTCCACTCCCCGCCGCCCACATCCGCTCGCGCGTCCGGGTCCCAACCCCGTTCGAGCAACATCGCCAGCAGGTCCGCCCGCCCGCACTCCACCGCCGCGCCGAGCACCCAGCCCTGGTCATCCCCCGGCGCCCCCGGTTCCATCTCCCGCAGAAACGCCGCGTCCCCCTCGCGCACCGCGCGCAGCGCCTCCGGCTCCGGCCCGGGTTCCGGCACCGCAACCACCCCCCGCAGCAGCGCAAAAATCCCATCGAACCCCCGCCACTGCGCCAGCGCCACCGCCGATGTCTTTCGCCAGTACGGCCCGATGCCCGCGAGCGGATCCGCCCCGGCCGCCAGCAGCGCCCGCACACGCTCCTCGTCGCCGGCCAGCACGGCCCGCTGCAACTCGCCGGGATTCACGCGATCAGCATACCGCGGACAGAGGCATCTCGATCGCCGGCTCATCCACCGTCAATACGCCCGATTTCACCTCGCGCAACCCTTCCGCCGCGGTCGCCGTGTAGGCCTGCCTCGTCTGTGGATCGATAATCCAGACCGCCCGCACGCCCATCCCGAGGTAGTCGTTGATCCGCGTCTCCACCCGGCTCATCCGGTCCTCCGGTGACAGAATCTCGATACAGAGCACCGGCGGAATCGACGGAACCTGTTGCCCGGGGTCCTCCGCGAAGACGCACAGATCCGGGACTCGGACTCTCGTCTCCGTGACTCGAATCCGCAGTTCCGGCGCAACTCGCATCCCCATTGACTCATAGCGTGCCAGGAAGTAGGCGCCAATTTTCAACTGTAGCCGCGCGTGATCCCATTCACCCACGTTGCGCTCCTCAACCCTACCGTCGACAAAATCACGATCGGGACGGTAAGGGGTGGCCAGGTATTCCTCGAGGGAGACCAAAGTCGAGGCCGACATACCCATACAGTAACATCTGGCGGGAGGCCCCCTACGCCATAATCCCCTTCACCACATGCCCGTGCACGTCCGTCAGCCGGAAATCCCGTCCCGCCTGCCGGAACGTCAGCTTCAAATGGTCCATGCCCAGCAAATGCAGCATCGTCGCATGAAGGTCGTGCACCGTGACCACATTTTCCACCGAGTTGTAACCGAGCTCATCGGTAGCGCCATAGGTCAGGCCGCCACGGACGCCGCCACCGGCGAGCCACATGGAAAAGCCTTTCATGTGGTGATCGCGTCCACTTCCCTGAGCCATCGGCGTTCGGCCGAACTCGCCGCCAAACACGATCAGCGTGTCCTTGAGCATGTCGCGTTGCTTGAGGTCGCTGATGAGCGTCGTGGCCGCCTGATCCACCTCGCTGGCCACCACCTGGATGTCGCGCTGGATGTTGCCATGGTGATCCCAGTCGCGGTGATATAACTGGATGAAACGCACTCCACGTTCCGCCAATCGCCGCGCGAGCAGGCAGTTCGACGCGAACGATCCATCGCCGGGTTGGCAGCCATATTGGTCCAGCGTCGCTTTCGTTTCTCCGCCGATATCCATCAGTTCCGGCACAGACGCCTGCATCCGAAACGCCATTTCATACTGGGCGACTCGGGTCGCAATCTCCGGATCGTCCGACAGCGCCTCCGACGAGCGGTTCAGCCGATTGATCGTGTCGACCAATTGCTCCTGCCGCGCCGCGTCGATGCCTTGGGGATTCGAAAGGTATAGCACCGGATCGCCTTTCGCCCGCAGTTGCACCCCCTGGAAACGACTGGGAAGGAATCCACTGTGCCACTGGCGGGCAGCGATCGGTTGCATTTGGCCCGACTTGCCCGTCGACACCAGCACGACAAAGCCCGGAAGGTTGTTCGTTTCAGCTCCCAATCCGTACCAAATCCACGAACCCATCGAAGGCCGACCCGAAATCGTCGTGCCGGTGTTCATGAACGTATGCGCCGGGTCGTGGTTGATCGCGTCCGTCTTCAATGAACGGACAATGCACAAATCGTCCGCCACCGTCGCCAGTTTCGGAAAGATAGACGAGATCTCCTGGCCCGATTGCCCACACTTAACGAACGGATGCTGCGGGCCAAAACAGTTCAGCTTCTGCCCTTGCAACTGCGCGATCGGCTGTCCTTTCGTGAACGATTCGGGCATCGGCTTGCCATGCAGCTCGGCCAATTTCGGCTTGTGGTCGAATGTCTCCAAATGCGACATTCCACCCGCCATCGTCAACCAAATCACTCGGCGTATCCGCGGCGGATGATGAGGCTTCGCAAGCACTCCGCCAATCGCCGGCGAACCTGCCGACACCGCTTGCCCGTCGGCCGCGAACGCCGACCCGTTCGCGATCGATGCGAACGCCGTCGCGCCAAGTCCGAGCCCCGTACGACGCAAAAATGTCCGCCGATTCACCTCGGCCCGCAATCGTTCATACCAGCCGCCAACGCCCCGTGATGACGAATCGAAGATTGACATGAGATGCTCCGGAGGTTGTCGGTTGTCGGTTGTCGGTTGTCGGTTGCTAGTGACCTTTGAGTCATCGCCAGCGAGAGGAAGGCTATTAACTTCGGTCGCTCTTTTTTGTTAGGACGTCGGAGGGATTCATGCTGTGGGTAAACAACCCCATGGGGAAGGCAACCGGTAAAGCAGGATTTCAAGTCGTTTGCGGAGGACATTTTGCGACGGACCAGGAAGTCCGTCGTACTTTGGACGGCTAGTTTCTAGTGACCGTCTCGTGGAGGTTCATGACGGCGCGGGCGACGGAAGTCCAGGCGGCGAGTTCCGCTGGCGGAACATCCGGTGGGCTCGGGGCCGCGCCGACCTTGAGCAACTCTTGAGCCGCCGCCGCATTGCCCTGGAAATGCTCGCGATGCCGCGAAAGCAACTCGGATAACAGCTTCGTCTCGTCGGGGCGTGGAGCGCGTTGAGCCGCCCGTTGAAATAAGTAGACGAACCGCGTTGCGTCATCGGCGTTCGCCCCAACGGTTGCGGGCGTTAGTGCGCGTGCAGCCAACGCCCGAGCCGCTTCGACGTACGTGGGGTCGTTCAGCAACACAAGAGCTTGCAGCGGCGTGTTCGAGCGAGGACGTTCGGCCACGCACTCCTCACGCGATGGCGCGTCGAACGCCGCCAAGCTCGGGTGGAGGAACGTCCGGCACCAATACGTGTACAACCCACGTCGATAGAGGTCTTCACCCTGGTCGTTCTGCCATTCGCGACGCGGAAAATTCAGGTTGGCCCAGTATCCCGCGGGTTGGTACGGCTTCACGCTCGGCCCGCCCACTCGCCGCGACAACAGCCCGCTGATCGCCAAAGCGTTATCGCGCACGAATTCCGCATCCAACCGGAATCGGTTCTGCCGCGACAAAAGCCGGTTGTTGGGGTCAACTTCGCGGGCCCGGGCGGCCGTCGACGTCGCTCCTTGCGATGACTGGCGATAGGTGGCCGACATGACCATCTGTTTATGGATGCGTTTGATATCCCAGCCGCTTTCGCGGAAGTCGACTGCAAGCCAATCGAGCAATTCGGGATGCGAGGGCAGTTCGCCTTGTGTGCCGAGATCCTCGACGGTCCGGACCAAGCCTTGTCCGAACGTCAATTTCCAGAGCCGGTTGACGAATACTCGGGCCGTCAGCGGATTTTCCGCCGCGACCAACCAGCGCGCCAAATCGAGTCGCGTGGCGCGGCGTCCTTCCACGCCGAGCGGATTCAACGAGGCTGGAACGGCGGGTTCGACGATTTCGCCTGATTCATCGAGCCAGTTACCCCGTGGCAGGATCCGAATCATCCGGGGAGCGACCGCCGTGGTGACTAAAGTCTGCGGGAACGATTTCACCAGCCCTTCACGCAGCTTTTCGGCCTCGGCCAATTCCCGACGAATCGGATCGAGCCGGGGAGCGGTGCCGCGGAAATGTTGCTTCAGGGCGTCGCGTTGAGCGGGCGTGCGATCGGCGGTCAACACTTTGATCGCATCGACAACAGCCAATGGCAAGGCAGCGTCCGACAGCGTCGGCTCGTCCACGCCGCTCAACGAAAATCGGAACCGACCGACGTTATGTTTCGGGAATGGCGACTCGTGGCGCATCCGCACGACCAACTTGGCGCCCGGCGACGGATCGCGCGGCTTGGTCAACGCGAACACGGCCTTATGGTCCGCCGGCTTTTGATGTCCATCGACCGCCCAGCCGGTCGTCGCATTGCGATCGATCGCGGCGGCGATAGGGAAATTGGCCTGCGAAAAATCGGCCTCGGCACGCTTTACCTCCAAACGCTCGGGTTTCGCGTCGGGGCCAGCCACCCAGTCGAATTCAATCTCCGACAACACAAAGTTGCCGTTGGCTCGCGAAAGACCGTTGTTGGCCAGCGAGGGATGCGTCAGCACTTCCAGTCGCACTCCGGTGACGCGCGATTCCCCTGGAATAAGCTCGACGGTGTACGTGTCGAGGTCCGGGTTGTCGCCGCTCCCGAGGACCGAAAGATCGTCGAGCGTCTCGAATTTTTGACCGCCCGAAGAAGCGACAACGGCGGGTTTGAGCGGCGTCCAGGTCGACTTCATGGCAGCTAGTTCGGCCGCGACGCGGGTTTCCCACGCCATCTGGTCGGCCGCCAGTTCCGGCGAGTCGGCAGTCAACGTCGCCCGTAACGCCTTCAGTTTTTCGTCCAACTCCGCCAGTCGCTGCTCCTGTTCCGGCGTGGGAATCGGAGTTTGGTCCTGCCGTCCCACCGCCCGCTCGGCGACGTCGGCGAAGAACGCCTGCATGCTGTAGAAATCTTTGATCGAAAACGGGTCGAATTTGTGATTATGGCATTCGCTGCAACCGAGCGTTACGCCAAGCCAAATCACGCCCGAATTCCGCACGCGATCGGCGGCGTACTTGGCGGTGTACTCACGCGCCTGCGAACCGCCCTCTTCGGTCGTTTGCAAAAGCCGATTGAAACCGGACGCGATTCGGCTTTCGTTGGTGGGCTGTGGCAGTAGATCACCGGCCAATTGTTCGACGGCGAACTGGTCAAACGGTTTATTTTTGTGGAAAGCCTGCACGACGTAATCGCGATACGGCGCCAAGTCGCGATGATTGTCGCTATGGTATCCGGCCGTGTCGGCATATCGCACGACATCCAACCAATAAACGGCCATTCGCTCGGCGTAATGCGGCGATGCGAACAGGCGATCGACGAAGTCCTCGTAAGCACGCGGCGACCGATCGGCCTCGAAAGCCGCGACTTCCTCAGGCGATGGCGGAAGTCCGAG